>JAIRYN010000043.1 GCA_031267575.1 Synergistaceae bacterium
TGTTGCTTGTTGCTTGTTGCTTGTTGCTTGTTGCTTGTTGCTTGTTTAATTATATCCGATTTTATGTGAAAAACAAGCGTTGAAATCATGATTTTCTCTCCTAAATTAACCTGATCAAATAAATTAACCTGATCAAAACCTTGGCTCAAAATTTAGAATCCCAATTTTATCCACAATATTTTATATTTATACCACATTTTACATCGGAAAGCAAATAGTAACATGGCGAGTAAAAGGACAACTTCTACAGGACAAACGCGTTAGGGTCGGTACTGCAACACCGTAATGGCTAGGCTGGCAAGGACCATTTGCATGATAAAAAGTGGGAAATACCACTTCAATTGACATACTCCCACGACTAAAGTTGTGGGAGTATGTCAAACACAATCAGCGTTTTTTCTCGACGGTCTCCCGAACTTTCGCGACAATGGCGGAAACATCCAACTTGTACTTTCTCAGAAGATCCGCGTAGGAACCGCACTCCGCGTGGCAATCATCAAGGCCCACGAATCCCACAGGGACATAAGCCTGCCCTAAAATCAAGGACTCGGATACGGCTCCGGCCAATCCCCCGATCACGCTGTGTTCTTCGGCCGTGACAACCGCCCCCGTGGAACGCGCGAACTCCAGAAGCAACTCTGTGTCCAAGGGCTTTATCGTGAACATGTCAATAACCGAGACCGCTATTCCCTCCGAAGCCAATTCTTTGGCCGCGTCGAGGGCCAATCCGGTCATCAATCCGCAGGCGACGATTGTCGCGTCCTTCCCCTGACGCAGCACCTTCCCTTTACCGTCCTCAAATTTTGTCCCCGGCTCGTAAATGGAGGGGAAGACGTCGCGAGAAAGGCGCACATACATGGGCCCCTTCGATTCGATGGCGTGCTTGACGAGCCAGTCCGTAAGCGTCTCGTCGCTGGGCACGTAAACCTTGAAGTTGGGCAAAGCCCTCATGATCGTCAGGTCCTCGATGGAATGGTGGCTGGGGCCATCATAGGCGTCCGAAAGACCGCCGTAAGCGCCCATGAACTTGACGTTCAGATTGGCATAGGAGCCGAAAATACGAGCCGGCAACAGGCCGAGGGTCGATATGAACGTCGCGAAAGTATTGACGAACGGAATTGTCCCTACGGAGGCAAAACCCGCCGCCATGCCCGACATATTCGCCTCCGCCACACCTACGTTAAAGAAACGTTCGGGGCAGACTTCTTGAAAAAGAGACGACCGCGTAGAACTCGATACGTCCGCATCCAGCACCACGACGTCGGGATTGTCGCGTCCGTATTTTACCAGAGCCTCACCATAAACTTCGCGTATCGCTTTCGCCATTTCACTCACCTCCCCATTCCGCCACGGCACGCTTGTAGCTCGCTTCATCAATGGCCTTGCCATGCCACGCGTTCTGTCCTTCCATAAAAGAAACCCCTTTGCCCTTGATGGTGTCGGCCAAAATGATGACCGGCCGGCCGTCAGGGTACGCATTGGCCTTGTCAAGTGCCTCGCAAAGAGCCTCTACGTCGTGTCCGTCGCAGGCAAGACAGCGCCACCCAAAAGCCTCGAACTTCGCGCGCATGTCGCCCTGTGGCATGATGTCGGCGCTCTTTCCGTCAAGCTGAACCCTGTTCCAATCGTAGATGGCGATCAGGTTGTCCGCTTTGAATTTTACGGCGCTCATGCAGGCTTCCCACGTCATTCCTTCGTTGACGTCGCCATCCCCCAAAATAGCGTAGACTCTCGCGTCGGTCTTGATGTGAAATTTTGAAAGACGAAGCCCCAAGGCCATTCCCAAGGCGGCGGAAAGCCCCGTTCCCAGCGGGCCTGTCGAGAGGTCCACGCCCGGCGTGTGCTTGATCGAGGGGTGCCCCTGAAGCCTCGTGTCCAAACGGCGCAGCGTCTTCATTTCCTCGACGGGGAAAAAACCCTTTTCTGCAAGCACTCGATAGAGCATGGGAGCGGCGTGTCCCTTACAAAGGACGATCCGATCTCGGTCGGGTTTTTGTGGATCGGCCGGGTCTACCCTGGCTTTCTCGAAATAAAGCGCCGTCAAAATTTCACATACAGAAAGAGACCCCCCAGGGTGTCCCGTCTGTATCTCGTACAGTGTGTCGATCACGTCCCGGCGAAACTTCTGACACAGTTTTTCCAGGTACGCCTTCCTTTCCGCCGTCAATCCCATTTGAAATATCCTCCTGACTATATTGGTGAGCCTCGCCTCAGAGCTCCAACGAGGACACCGAAGTGATTTTAATGATCTTCTCCCGCGTGGCGGGTAACGGGTCCAGGACCCGCGGCCCTGGCGAAACGCCCCAAGTACGCCTCGCGAATCCGCGGATCCGCGCGAAGTTCTTTAGCTTTGCCCTCGATCGTCACACGTCCTTGGTCGATCACATACGCGAAGTCCGATATTTCCAAGGCCAGGCGCGCGTTCTGTTCCACCAAAAGGATAGAAATACCCAGTTTATTGATCTCGACGATTTTTCTGAAGAGGTCGCTCACGATGACCGGAGCGAGCCCCATGGAGGGTTCGTCCAGCATCAGGAGTTTTGGACGCGCCATCAACCCGCGACCTATGGCGAGCATCTGCTGTTCTCCGCCGGAAAGACTCCAGCCCAACTGTCCCCGTCGTTCTTCGAGGCGCGGAAAGAGGTCGAAGACAGAGCGTTTCTCCGTTTCGTAAGGTTTTCTCCCGAAAAATCCGTGCCACGTGATGGCGCCGACTTCAAGGTTTTCCTCGACGCTCAACCCCGGAAAGATGTGGCGCCCTTCGGGAACGTGGACGATAGACCTGCGAGCGATACGCGCCGGACTCTCTCCGATCAGCTCGTCCCGTCCGTCGAAGACAACGCTGCCCGTGCGCCGTATCATTCCAGATATGGCCTTGAGCAAAGTCGTCTTGCCCGCCCCATTGCTGCCGATCAGACAAGTGATGACTCCCGGCGCGATGCCGATACCGATCCCCTTCAAAGCCTCGATGGAACCGTAATACGCGTGAAGATTCGCGATTTTAAGCATCGAGATTTCTCCCCAAGTAGGCGACAATAACGTCCTCGTTGTTCTGTATCTCCGAGGGCGTTCCGGCGGCAATGACCTTGCCGAAGTTGATGACGACGATGTCACGACAAATATTCATAATCATGTCCATAGAATGCTCGATCAACAAAATGCCGATATTTTTCTCCTTTGCGGCAAAGTTGAGCAAAGCCATAGCGTTTTCGATTTCCCGATTGTTCAGCCCGGCCGCGGGTTCGTCGACAAGCATGACTCGCGGCGCGCCCAAAAGGGAACGCACGATCTCCAACAATTTCCTCTGACCGTAAGGAAGTGATGAAATATCGTCCTCCCATTCAAAGGTAAAACCCGCAATCTCCATCAGTTGTATCAGATAATCTTCAAAACCCGTGACCTTCAGGCCGAAAAACGAAGCCACGTAGCCATAGTCACTTCCGAGGTCCGCTCCAAGCAGGAGATTGTCTCTGATACTGGAGCGCTGCAGGAATCTAGGTGTCTGAAACGTTCGTCCGATTCCCATGGCGGCGCGGCTGTGAGACGGAATGCCGGTGACGTCCGTTTCATCGAAGTAGATTTTGCCTTCATCGGGCATATAGATGCCACTGATGAGGTTCATCAACGTCGATTTTCCCGCCCCGTTCGGGCCGATGAGTCCGTGAATCCTGCCGGGAAAAACGGAGAACGTCGCTTTATCAGCGGCAACGACGCCTCCGAAACGCTTGGAAACATTGTCCAACCGCAGGATCGATTTACCCGTCATTCTCCTATCACTCCAATACGTCTGCGTCAGGTTTTACCCGCGAATTTTTTGAAAGTTTCCTGGAGGCTTTTTTGAGCATCGCGTTGCCGAGGCCGGCCAGTCCCATCGGCATGAAGATCATCAACAGGATGACGCCGACGCCGTAGGATAGCTTCAAATAGCGCTGGACGGGGCGCAGCCACTCCGGCAGCATGGTGACTAGGATAGAGCCCACGAAAACGCCAATCGTGTTATTGACTCCTCCGAGCATCGTCATGATCACGTAGGTCGTCGCCATGTCGAAGGTGAAAAGGTCCGAGCTGATGAATTGGCTGTGCATGGCGTAAAGTCCACCGGATAACCCGCTGAGCGCTCCGGCTATCGTGAAGGCGATGATCTTTGTCCTATAAATGTTGACCCCCAGCGTTTGAGCGGCGATTTCGTTGTCGCGTATGGAGGCGAGGGAACGCCCCAGCCTGGACTTGCGGACGCGTTCGACCAGAAATCCCGCGACGAGAACGAAGCCCAGCAAGATGTAGAACCAGTCGTGATAGCTTCGGGGTGACATTCCCAGAAAGCGGATCACGGGAATACCTGAAACGCCATCCGGCCCCCCGCAGAGAACTCTGTAGTTGAGGTACACAGACCAAGTCACTTGAACGAGCCCGATTGTCGCGAAGGTAAAATAGGTCCCACTGAGCCGGAACAAAACAGAACCGCAGATCCAAGCCGTAAACGCCGCGAACATAACCGCTCCCGCTAGGGCAGGAACGGGTTCCCATATCACGCCGAGCCGCCCGTTCGTGAGATTGGCCACGAAATAGGCCCCAACCCCCATAAAAGACACCGCAGCGAAAGAAAGCTGCCCGCCCATGCCCAACATGACGGAAAGACCGAGGGCCGCGATGAAATTGATCAGGGAAACGTTCATGATCATCATGCTGTAGTCGTTGGTGAACCTGGGCGTGTAGTAGCCAAAGGCAACAAGGGCGACCGAGAGAGTCACGATTTTGAACACGATCACGCCGTCCAGGCGGGTGTTTTTCCTGAGTTTAGACTGAAAGAGCTTGGAATGAAAGTTTAGATTGGAATGAAAGTTTGGATTGGAATGAAAGTTTGGATCGGCGATTGCTTTATTATCGGTTTTATCGTTCATTCGAGTCACCTCACGCCTTGTCCGCCACGCGTTCGCCGAAAAGCCCCTGGGGTCGGAAGAGCAAAACGACGATCAGTACGAGAAAAACGACGGCGTCCTTGTAAGTCGTCGTAAAAGTCGAGCTGTAGGATTCGACGAGGCCGATGACGAGGCTCCCGACAATGGCCCCCTTCACGGACCCGAATCCGCCCGTCACCACGCCCGCGAAGGCGCGCAACTGGAGCGTCCCCAGCGTGACGTTGACCAAAAAGACCGGAGCGATCATATATCCGCCGATACTTGCCAAGGTGACGACAATAATGTACGTGACGGCCGTCGTCAGGATAGTCGGTATGCCCAAGAGTTCCGCTGCGTATTTGTCCTGAGCGGCGGCTTGCATGATTTTGCCCGCGTAAAGTTTTTCGAAAAGCACAAAAACAAGAAAGATCAAGACGGCCCCTATCACGATGGTCAGAAGATATTGATACTGGAGGCGCAGCGAGCCCACTCTTATGACGCCCTTGATCAGAGGTGCGGAGACGAGAGGAAGGCTTCCCCAGGTGATCGTGGCGATTTCCCGGATGACCATAGCGGCGCCCATCGTGGAAATGACGGTCGCGGTGGGGTAAGACGCGGTACGCAACGGCCAGTAGACCACGAACATGAAGATGACGCCTACAAGGGCAAAACAGAGCATCGCGGCTGGAACCATCAGTACAAAGGGCAGTTTCACCTGATACGTCAGCCCCCACGTGATGAAAGCGCCCAGCATCAGCAGCTCGCCCTGAGCGAAGTTCATAACACCGATGGCCCGGATCAGAAGAATAAGCCCCATTGCCATCAAAGTATAAATCATCCCCATAGCAACGCCGTTTATCGTTAATTGCATGAAAACGTTGGGTTGCAGTAAAATCTTCAAACCTTGCATAGTGCCGGCCCCCCAATTTCACCAGGGCCGGAGGCCCTGGACCCGTTTGCCTTCGGCGGTTTATCCGCGTCCCGCTTCTCGCTCACGTTGTTCGTTTGCTTTCGTAGAGGCCCCTTCGTAGGAGAACCAGGGGCTACTGAAACCCCCGGTAACGGGACGCAAGGGACTGGACCGCTAAATAACCCTATGCTCTCTTAGGGTTCACGTGTATAAACGACTTCTTTGAGCACGGCACGCTGACTCTCGTTGATCGTTAGGAACTGGCTGGTGCTGAAGCAATGGTTGTCGTTGGAACTGTAGGTGGACATGGCGCCCTTGTAACCCTTGATTTTATAGAGCGCGTCGTTGATCGCCTTGCTGTCTGTGGTGCTATTCGCGATCTTGCACGCCTCCGCGAAAAGCATCAGCGAGTCATAAGCGGTAACGGCAGGCATATCGGAGTCGGGTTTACCCTTATATTCCTCGCGGTACGCCTCGGCGAAGGCTTTCCCTTCAGGCGTGGTGACGTCTGGCGTCCAGTCGGCCACGGCCATCCAGCCGTCCGCTGCCTCTTTCGCCGTCTCACGGCACACGACCGAGGCGAACGACGACGAACCGAGCAGCGGGATGTCGACTCCGGCGGCAGTGGTCTGCATGCTGATGACGGCGGCAGGCATCTGATGGCTAATGCCGATCAGCCCGTCCACATCGGAGTTGATGATCTGAGTCAGTATGGGAGAAAACTGCTTTTCATCGGGATTATGGGCGTAGAGGTTCTTCTCTGGAACATCAATGCCCAAATCTTTCAAGGCGCTGACTGTTTGAGTCATCAGTCCCGTTCCGAAGGACTCGGCAATGTAGAGAATGGCGGGGTTCTTGATGCCGATCTGTGTAGCGGCCTTAGCCAGAAGCAGCCCGGACTGATCGTCGGTCATGCGCACCTGCCAAACGTAGGGATTATTCTCCTTCGGAATGTTGGCGGAGGAACCGCCGGCGAACATCGGCATTTTCTTCTGCAAAACGATGGGAGAGGCGGCAATGCAGTTGGCGGAGTAGGTCGAGCCGAAGAAGGCCACGACCTCGGGGTAGTTCATAACTTTGGTCATGGCGTTGACGGACGCCTGGAGGTTGTCCACTTCGTCCTCGAAAACAATCTTTAGCTCCTTGCCCAAAATCCCGCCCCGTTCGTTGATGTGTTTCTGCGCCAGCAGAATACCGTTTCTGATGAAATCCCCCACCATGATATTCGTTCCGCTCAGGGGCGCCACGGCACCGAACACCACCGTTCCGTCAAAAGCTCCGGCTGCCAAAGGAAAAACCAACAACGCGGCACAAACACACAGACACAACCTGATTCCCATTCTCCTCATTTTCATTACCTTTCTCCTCCTTTTGATTTTCCAAGGGCTCTTGTCCCTAGAACGTGACGATCGCCTTCATCACCTGGCCAGGATGGGCGTCGATGAACTCAAACGCCTTCTTCAGGTCTGCGGCCGGGTCGCTCGCGATTGGGAAGCGCTGCGTGATCAGGTTATCGAGCTTGACGGCGCCGCTTCCAGCAAAGCGAATAGCGTCCGCAAAGTCCTCTCTCACGTACATCATATGTCCCACAAGAGAGATTTCCTGTCGCTGAATGACGGGAACCTCTAAAGAAAAAGGCTCCTTGAAATTGCCCGTGACGACGACGACGGAATTGCGCCTCGCCGCCCCCAGAATCGAGGAGAGCGATGCGGGAACGCCGACCGCGTCGATAATGACGTCCACTCCACGCGGGCCGAACGTCTTTTTAATGGCGTCGCCCAGGGAGACCTTCGTCGTATCGACACAGTGCTCGATACCGCACCGCTCGGCAAACTCCAGTTTCAGGGCGCTGATATCTGCAATCAGGACTCCCGCTGCCCCCATAGCTCTGGCGGCCTGGGCGGCACAGTTTCCGATCGTCCCCGCGCCGACGACGGCAACATTGATTCCCTGGGGATTGTATTCGCAGAGATTAGTCCCGCAGGAACTCGTTCCTCGTTTGACGGCTCCCACACCGACCGCCAGGGGCTCCATCAGCGCCCGCCATTCTTCCTTTATATCCGCCGGGCAAAGGTGTAAATAAGAGGTGTCGAGCGCCACGTATTCGCGGCAAAACCCATCCCTATGGACCCCCATCACCTCCAATTTCTCGCAGACATTGAAACGACCCATAAGACAGGGCTGGCATTTCCTGCAAAAAATTTGGGGCTCGACGGTCACCTTGTCCCCGACGGAGAAATCTTTCACTCCTAAGCCGACTTCCTCTACAGTGGCGGATACCTCGTGCCCGATCACAACAGGATAGGTCATGTATTTGTGCTTACCGTGCCACATCTGGATGTCCGAACCACAGATCCCGATAGAATGGACCTTCAGCAGCGCTTGCCCTTCCTCCGGACGGGGTTTTTCGACTTCTTCGCCCTCAAAGGAGTACGGCGCCGTCAGTTTTATCTGAAGCATCTCGCACTTCTCCAAAATTCAATCCAGCGCGGGAAGCAGGAAAATCTTGCATCCCTCTTTTTTCTCGAACTTTTCAAAAGCGCGTTCCCACTCCAGAATCGAAAGTTTATCGGTCACCAATGGCCTCACTTCGACCTTCCTTTCATCCAGAAGCTGAAGGGCCTTTCTCCAACTGGCGTTACGTGAGCCCAGGGAACCTGAGAAATGCAGCTCCTTATAGCAGACCTTTTCAATATCGAACTCTATTTTTTTGCCGGGAAGCCCTATTTGTGTGAACCAACCCCGCTTTTTGACCGCGTTTAGCCCCGCGTCGATCCCATAGGGGGACCCGGAGCACTCCAGCACAACGTCCGCGCCGTATCCGCCGGTAAGAGGAGCCAGGAATGCGTTCAAGTCTTCCGCCTGCACGTTGACGGTACGGTCAATTCCCAGGCTTTTGGCCAGTTTCAGCCGGTCCGCGTCCACGTCCGTCCCGGAGAGGACGACCGTCGCGCCGTGAATTTTAGCGACCTGGGCGGCCATGATACCGACAGCCCCTGGCCCTGAAACGAGGACGACGTCGCCCGGAACGATCCTCGTCAGGTCGTAGACGGCATGGACCACGCATGCTAGAGGTTCCGTCATCGCCGCCGAGGTGAAATCCACACCGTCGGGAATGGGGTGAATCCGCGCTTCCGGGACGACCGTGTATCGGGTAAAAACACCGTCGAACCAATACCCCAGGGTTCGACGTTCCACACAAAGGTTATAAAATCCCTCCCGACAAAAATGGCAGACTCCACAGTAGTGAAAGGCCGTTTCCGAGACAACTCGGTCGCCCGGCTTAAACTTCGAACAACCCTCGCCGTTCCCCGCGACGATTCCCGAAAACTCGTGTCCCGTGACGACGGGAGGATGGAGGGGAATGGCGATATCGCTGTGACGGATGTGAATGTCCGACCCGCAGATGCCCGCTTCTTTTACCTCGATCAAGACCTGTCCGGGTTCAGGCGTCGGCACCGGAACATCGCGAATTTCCATATTCTCCGGTCCAGCCGCGTACTTTACAAGAGCTTTCATCGTTTTCACCTTTCGAGAGCCAATTCCAGCCCGGCTTTCTTTAGCGCTGTGATCACCCTCTCGACTACGGGCTTCGATGCCGTATCACCGATAACCGTGACCTTTTTACCTTGTTTTCGGGCTATTTTAGCGACTTGTTCCAAAATTCCAATTCCGAAGGTGTAGCTGTCTCCCTTGAACTTTTTCAGAAGTTCTCTGGCACGTTCTTTTGCCCTTAAATCCGGCATTTTCAATCCTCCCAATAAACGGATATATGCATTCTATAAATTTTCTGCGATAATTCGATACGCATAATAAAATAAATTGTTTTATTATAGGACTGATGTTTGGGGATAATTTCAATTATTGTGTAATGATATAGCTAATGCTTCAAATTGCAAGATTTTTTTACCCTGTTTTTGCTTCAAAATAAAACAATTGGTTGAAATGATATTCTCTTTTGAAACATATTGATCCTTTAAACCTTTAAAGAAGGTGCTTCGGAAATGGATAAGGTCAAAATATTGGGTATCGCTCCTTACGCTGGAATGAAGGAATTGATGCAAGACATCGCGGCGCGACGGGGCGATATCGACTTGGAGGTCTTTGTAGGTGATCTTTCGAATGGGGTGGACATCGTGCTGGAGCGCCAGGGTCAGGGTTTCTCCGCGATCGTTTCGAGGGGGGGTACGGCCGAGATGATCAAGCGCGCGACAGACATTCCGGTTTCGGAGGTGCCTCTGTCGGTGTACGATGTTCTGAGAGCCATAAGGCTCGCCCAAAACTACAACGGCAGGTTCGCCATTGTGGGTTTCCCCAGCATAACGAGGTGCTCGCATTTGCTTTGCGATATTCTGCAATACGACTCGATAGACATTGTGACGATCAACGGGCGAGACGAGATCAAGACATGCCTTGAAACGCTCAAAAAACAGGGATATTCGATAGTAGTCGGCGACATGACCACAACGATACAGGCGAAGCTGCTCGGAATCAACAGCATCTTGATCACCTCTGGCGGGGAGAGTATCGAGGCGGCCTTCAGTCACGCGGTCGAAATATGCGAGAGAAACAGGAAAAATCTCGAAAAAATAGAATTTCTGAACGCCGTTTTGGGCTCTGTCAAAGAAGATATCGTCGTTTTCTGCGAGGGTGGGGAGGCTGTTTTTTCCTCTTTTTCCGCCGGCTGCGACAGCGAAACGCTTTCTTTTATGAAGAAAAACATTCGCCCGGTGCTGGAACGTCATGAGAAAAAAATACTGAAAAAAAACGACAAAGGTGACGTTTACTCCTTGTCTGGGCGGGCGTTCGGAGTGAAGTTCGGAGTGAAGGAAGAGAGATACTGCGCCTACTTCGCGGCGCGTCTTCCAAGCACCCACCCCTATAATGAACGAGGCATCGCCTACAACAACAAGGCCAATCTGCTGGAGGACGTCGATAACACTTTCTGCAAAAATCTTTTCGTGGAGGGATTGAACGAAACGGCGGAAAAATATAGCAAATCGGCGCTGCCCGTGCTGATAGCCGGCGAAATCGGCACAGGCAAAGACAAGACGGCCAACTTCGTCTACATGAACGGTCATTTCTCCGACAATCCGATGATCTCCATAGACTGCGGCGTCGTGCCCGAAAAAACATGGAAGCGGCTCATGGAAGACGAATTTTCCCCTCTCGCCGACGAGGGCCTCACGATCTACGTTAAAAACACCGACCGCCTCGACGAATTGATGGGTGACAGATTGATCCGCTATTTCAGAGATACGAATATCTGCGAAAGAAACTGCCTGATCTTTTCCTTCGTGTCGAAGATCAGGTCTTCCGAGGAAAATCCCTTCCTTGCGAATCTCCGCAACACTCTGAGGTGTTTGGTCTTGAAGATGCCTCCCCTGAGACAGCGCCCTGGCGATATTCCAAATCTTTGCAGTCTTTACATCAACGAGATCAACACCACGACCGGCGGAGAAGTCATAGGCCTCACGCCCGAGGCCATGCGGCTCATGATGGAATACCGCTGGGAGTACAACCTGGGTCAATTGAAAAGAGTTCTCACCGAATTAGCCGTTCTGAGTGCATCTCCTTACATATCCGCCGAGGAGGTCGAGAGGGCGCTCGCCACTGAATCCGCGTTGACGAGGGGGGACAGACAAAATTTCGACAATCAGGCGTGCGCTCTAGATCTTGGAAAATCACTCGAAAACATTACGAGCGACATCGTCAGAATCGTTTTGAGCCAAGAGAACATGAACCAATCCAAGGCGGCGCGTCGTCTCGGCATCAGCCGGAGCACGCTGTGGCGCATGCTGAACAAACAACAGCAGGTATTGTGATAATAAATTCGTTCTTTTGTTCTTCAATAAAAGTTGAATTTTTATTGAAGAACAAATAAAATGCAAGAAAATTTGTGTTGTCTTTGGGACACGATAATAGCACGATAATAGAGGGAGAAAAATGAAACCTGTTATTGGGATAACTATGGGTGATCCCGCCGGAGTTGGGGCGGAAATCGCCGTGAAAGCGCTCGCTCAAAGAGAGATATATGACAAATGCCTTCCAATAGTGGTGGGTGATCGTGAAGCTCTCGATGAATCTTTGAAATTCACTGAATCTAAGTTGACCTTGAACGAGGTCAAAAAAACTGACGAAGCGAAAGGGGTACATGGCGTTATCGATTTGATTAATTTGGGACTCCTCACGCCGGGAAGTTTTACATACAAAAAAGTTCAAAAACTGTGCGGCGAGACATCGTTCCAATATGTAACAAAGGCCATCGACCTGGCTATGCAAGGCCTCCTGCACGCGGTGGTTACGGGGCCGATCAATAAAGAGGCAATCAATCTAGCGGGGCATCATTACAGCGGGCACACGGAAATTTTCGCGGATTATACTAATACGAAGGATTACGCGATGCTACTCATGAGTGATACATTGCGCGTGATCCACGTGACGACGCACTGTTCCATGAGAGATGCCTGCGACCGTATCAAAAAAGATCGCGTCCTGTCCGTGATCAAACTGGCTGATGAGGCGATGCGCCTGATCGGCAACGAGAAACCCCAAATTGGTGTAGCCGGCCTCAACGCTCACGCGTCGGAGAACGGTTTGTTCGGATGGGAGGAAGAGCGCGAAATAATCCCGGCAATCTCAGCGGCGAAAACTCTCGGAATCAATGTCGATGGCCCGGTACCTCCAGACACCGTGTTTGTAAAATGCGCGGCTGGTCAATACGACATAGTCGTGGCCATGTACCACGATCAAGGTCATATACCGCTGAAACTGAGCGGCTTCAAGCTGGATTTGAAGACTAACAAATATTTATCGATGAGCGGAGTCAATTGTACCATAGGACTTCCCATCATCAGGACATCCGTCGATCACGGAACGGCTTTCGGCAAAGCTGGCGAAGGCCGAGCTAACGAAGAAAGCCTTGTAGACGCCATAAATATCGGTATTATCATGGCTAAAAATAAATTTAATCTCTAGGCGTGTGTTTAGGAAAGTCACGGATAAATATGATAAATATATGATGGATACACGAATGAAAGGCGGTTCAAAAATGAAAGGCGGTTCAAAATGGTTTTACTTTTGGTGATCGCGGATGATTTCACAGGAGCGCTGGATACCGGCGTCCAATTTTCAAAAAAAAATGTGCCGACCTTGGTGACAACGAATGAAAATATCGACGTCAAATCGATAGGCGTTGACGTGGAGGTACTTGTTGTCGATATCGAGTCGAGACATTCGTCGCCGGAGCAAGCTTACGCGGCCGTACATCGAATCGTCAAAAACGCCGTTCGCGAGGGAGTCCCGTGCTTTTACAAAAAAACCGACTCGGCCCTGCGCGGTAATATCGGAGCAGAACTTTCAGCGCTGCTCGACGCGTCGGACGAAAAGACACTCGCCTTCGTGCCCGCTTTTCCAAAGAGTAAACGCGTCACCATAAAGGGCATTCAGTATATAGAGGGTGTGGAACTCGGCAAGTCTATTTTCTCGGAGGACCCCTTTGAACCTGTCAAAATGAGTTCCGTGGCGGAAATCATACGTCAGCAGACGACACTACCCACGGTGAACATTTCGACGAATAATTACGATAATACCGAAACGACACCCCACGAACGGACGATTTGTGTATACGACGCACAGAGCGATGAGGATTTAGTGCGGCTTGGCGCCGCCCTTAAAAAATCCGGAAGTCTGCGAGCTCTTGCCGGTTGCGCCGGTTTCGCCGAAACACTTTCCGAACTGATGGGCTTGCGCGCGGAGAAAATAGCGTGGGAAGGCAACAAAAAAAATATTCTAATAGTATCGGGCAGCGTCAACCAGAAAACCATAGACCAGATGAATTATGCGAAAAAAGCTGGCTACCACGTTATCACATTGTCGACGGAGCAGAAGTTGGACAGGGGATTTCACACACGCGAAGAGTGCGATAGGCTTGTCGAAAATGTATCCGGCCTTCTTTCGCGCACCGGCAAAGCGATTATAGAAGCCGTCAGCGAACGAGGACAGATACTGGAGTCCGATAGATACGCCAGGCAAAAAGGTATCCCCTCGAATGAACTCCGGCACCTCATAAGCGAGAACATAGCCCAAATAGTGAGACAAATTCTGGACAAAGCCGATGTGGGGAATCTCGTAATTTTTGGTGGCGATACTTTGTATAGCGTTATGAAAAAGATCAAATGTGAGGGGATAATCCCGCTGCTCGAAATATCCCCCGGCGTCGTCGCCGCGAAGACGATTTCAATTTCTCACGGCTTCCGCGTCATCACCAAATCTGGCGGGTTGGGAAACGAAGACGTAATAAAAGTTATCGATAATTTCATATTCGGAGTTCAACATCATGACTAAAATAACGATACCCCTGGATGGCGCTGCGCGAACTCACGAACGGTCCGGTACGTCCTTAATATCCTCATCATGTTGTTGAAACTACCTTCCTAACTGCGCCATAAACTTCTCGAACCTCATCATAAGCGCTGTTTGCTGAGACAATCGCTCCTGCACGCTGCCCATTTTGATTCTGACCCCAAGCTCTCCGATAGTTTTTTGAAGTTCTGGAAGATGTTCCGTGTTGAAAAAAAACTGATAGAATGATATGATCATATTTATAAGTTAAATTAATATACTATATAGGTTTTAGAGAATACCACTTTACGATAATAAATTTAGAATAATAAATTTAGGGAAAAATTAGGAAAAGAGGATTTTTATGCCCAATGTGGATTACAAGGCTCTGAAAAACGGTGGCTTTATACCCCAAAAGCAGAAAGACAATTTTTCTCTGCGGTTGAAAGTGATCGGAGGCAACTTTACCGCTGAGCAACTTATTGCCATCGCGAACGTATCGAAAAAATACGGCGATGGTCACGTACACCTAACCTCACGTCAGGGAGTCGAAATACCTTTTATGAGGCTTGAGGATATTGATTCCGTCAAGTCGGAGTTGTCCGATGGCGGAGTCTTTATAGGGGTTTGCGGACCGAGAGTACGCACCGTGACAGCTTGTCAAGGCAACCAAATTTGTTCCAGTGGCTGTATCGATACCTACGCGCTGGCTGTAGAGATATCCGAACGATATTTAGGAAGAGAACTGCCTCACAAGTTCAAATTTGGGGTGACCGGTTGCCGGAACAACTGCCTCAAAGCGGAAGAAAACGATCTTGGGGTCAAAGGCGGCTACTTGCCCCACTGGGAGAAAACATCGTGTGTCCTCTGCGGAGTCTGTGTCAAGGCTTGTCGCGCAAACGCGCTGTCTGTATCTGCCGGCTGCGTCGTTTTGGACAAAGAAAAGTGTAACAACTGTGGAAGATGCGCTAAATCTTGCCCAACGGACGCGTGGAAAGGAGAATCCGGTTATATTCTTTCTTTTGGAGGTACTTTTGGAAATATGATCGTGAGGGGTAATGAGATTTTCCCGATTATTAAAGACAAGGCAACGCTTTTCCGGGTTACTGACGCCGCTTTGGATTTTTTCGAGAAACACGCTAAACCCAGCGAACGCTTTCGTATCGCCATTGACCGAACCGGTTGGGACGTGTTCAAAACGGCTATGGAGAAGGCTTATCATGCCTGATTACATCTTACATCGTAGACCAGATCGTCGACATTACCGATGTCGTTTGTCCCGTTACCTTCATCAAAGCAAAGGTGGCTTTGGAAGAACTTGAACTTGGACAAGTGCTTTCCATTCGGATGAACGACGGAGAACCGGTGCAAAATATGCCGCGCAGTGTCAAAGAAGAGGAACATGAGATCTTGAAGCTGCTCGATAATGGGGATAGTACCTGGAGCCTCATTGCGCGAAAAGCGTGATCCAATCACAAAAATCGGCAAAGGAGGGAAAAAGTGGTTTCGAATAGGGCAAACGCATCAGGAATAGGCATGAATGATCTAGCATGAATGATCTAACCGTGTGAATAGCTTTTTTTGAGGCAGAATCAAAAGATTGACGAAGAGTTTTATCATAAAGAGCAATAACTCCTGGGATTTTTTAGCTATATCTTGTGTCCAAGCAGTGAAACACTTAGAAAAATCTGTCGGAGAAAGCATAGCAAAGAAACAATTACTTATGTCACGCGAAGGAACACCATAGGGTAAATTCAAAAATGTGGAAAACTATTTCTTTTTGCTTTCACCAAAAAACCCAATATCATGAACGCAATATCATTGAAACCATTACATAAGCACCAAAGAGATGTCCTTTCCGGTCACAATGTAAGATATCCCATCAAGAGCGCTCGTAAACTGTATATCTAATTCTCATGAAATATCGGATCGTCTACGCCGGAAACTGTCTTCACACCAAATTTATCCGCAAGGCATGTGCGGCGGACAGTTTCCTTTACGCGGGTTGTGACGTCAAAATCCACCTGCTGCCGGTGATTTTGATAGTTGTTCCTGAAGAGCGTTTCTTCGCGGTCGATGTTCAGATGCACGACGATGTTGTCGTTGTCCGCCTCGCCGATACTCACGAGGTGCGAATTGAGTAGTGCGATATACGCATCGCAATTCTCCCCCGCGACATACACCCAAAGCTACGCGTTGCCTCACGCCCAAACGCCACAACCCACGAACTGACGATCTTTTGCCAAACGGGATAGGGCTCCGAAAAGTCCGCAAACAGCAGCGTGACATAACGCGTTTTTTCTCTTTCTACATGGACAAACTGTGAATATCGATATTTGCCAATAAATTTTTCACCTGGTAGTCCAAAGTCTGCGCTGCGCTCGGTCAACTCGGAATTGCTCCAACTCCACCACGCAATGTCGAGCAAATCTGCAATATGCTCATCCGTAAAGCGATATTTGATCTGACGCTCTTGTGTTTGATCAAATTCGATGCCGCAGTCGTAACGGTTTGGAAATCGTGGTTCAATTCGACCATGAGGGTAATGTTCTCGGCAATGATGCAGAACTGCCCGATCTGAATGCTGTGTCTGCCGCCGGGGACATCGAAGTTTATCCCGGACTGAATTTCCATTCCTACAACATAACTTCCGCGACTGATCGTAAACGCAGGAAGCGGCTTAACCCTGCAGATTCATAGTGCAGACTCTCGTGTCGCTGACACTGTCAACCGGGACGCCTATGTTAGAAATAATCATAGTATTTACGGTATAAACGGAGCAAAGAGAGACAGTTTAGGCGAGCTTGCCTGATTTTTGCCTTATGGGAAGCGCTTTCACCATCTTTTTCTGGATCCCACCATCAAAGGCTTCCGTTTTGAAGAATGCCATCAGCTCGTTCATCTTGTTTGCCAGCTGAGACAATTCCTCCGAACCGACAGCTATACGCTCCGAGGAAGAGGCAACGTCCGCGATACCAATTCTGACCTTCTTGCCGGCCTCCGTAGTGGATTGTACCTTTGTGGCGATGTCCTGTATGGCTGAGGCTATCTCTTCGCTGGATGCCGCCTGTTCTTCCGAAACCGCTGCCAGATCCTGGGTCGCGGCGGAGATCTCCCTCAGGTATCCCAATATGCTTTCGATGATCTGTTCCGTTTCCTTAGAGAGACCTTTCGCGCCGTCGGATTCTTTAGCATTTTCTAGAGACATACGGACCACCGTGTCCAGGTCCCCGGTGATAGTGGAGGCCAACTCCGCGATACTCTTTGCCGCCACGTTACTCTCCTCCGCGAGTTTACGAACCTCTTCCGCCACAACGGCGAATCCACGGCCGGCTTCTCCCGCCCGCGCGGCCTCAATAGCCGCGTTGAGCGCCAGGAGGTTTGTCTGGTCCGCTATGCCGCCTATTTGAGAAACGAAGTCCTGTATCTGGCGAGTTCTTTTGCCCAGTTCCTGGACGGACTGAGCCGTAGCCGAGGCATTTTGGGCTACCATCTCTATCCTATCGGCGGCGTGACGAACCGCGGACATTCCATGGTCACCAGCCCGCATCGCGTCCTCGACTCCGCTCGCAATGGCTGTTCCCTTCTCCGCAGTAGTCTGCGCTCCTGTCGCGACTTCCTCTACAGAAGCATTAACCTCTTCTCCCGTGGAAGCCAGGATGTCGAAGTTAGCGCTCATTTCTTCTACGCCGGAGCGAAATTCCTCAGTGCTCGCGTTCGTTTCCTCCGCAAGGGAAGAAAACTCTTGGGCCGTGGTGGTAATGTCGTTACTCGCTCCCTGGATAGACCCGATAATGTGACTCAATTTATCCGCCATCTCTTGCAGCCCGCGCCCCATAACGGCGAGCTCGTCTTTACCAACGATGGGGAACTTGTGGGTAAGGTCCCCTTCGGCGAAGTGTTTAATGCTGTTCTGAATTTTTTTGATGGAGTTGGTTATTGTGTGAGAAATGTAGATGCCCATAAAAAGCCCGACGAGCGTCGCCAAAACCGCAATGGTAATCGTCTTTATATTTCCTCTTCTGCCCTCCTCATTGATCTGTATGTTCTTTAGTTCACAGTGCTCGGTGAGAATATCAACGATCTTTTCGATGATGTCGATATATTCATCCTCGACTAAAGCGATGTCACCACCATGCACCATACGCAAAGTAAAATTCTCTGGCACCTCTATCAAAGGAAGCTGCCCTACGATCAAAGCCTCGTCTTGTTTCATGATGAGCTGGGAAGTTATACGTCGCAGATTTGCGAGCAATCTTTCCTCTTCCGGCACCATTATCGTATTGCCGTATCGCTCTATGATATCAGCGATCTTTTTTCTGTTCTCCAAGACGCGTTTTGCGTAGTCTCCAGACTCTTGTCTGTCGTCCATAATCGTCATATTCACGATCATGCGCCTGTTCTGAAGGACCAAGGATTTCATCTCTCCCATGTAAATGACCGGTCGGACGTAGTCAGCAAACATGGCATCCATAGTGCTAAAGATTTCTTTGTTCGTCGAATATCCTGTAAAAACTATTATCAACAAAAGAAAAACCATAGTAAAAACGAGCGTTAAAGTTTTCATCTCGGTGCTGAAATTTTTAAACCATTGCACAATCGACATCTCCATTCATAATCGAGATTATCCATCTAAAATTTTTGAAATATTTCACACCTTTCATTATTCTAACGTAAAATCAATAAGAAGTCTAGGTCTATTTCTCAGGTATGTGTTCGTTTGTGATAATATTTTTTTATAACTCGTCAGAAAAAATATCCTAATGAAACAGTAGCGAGTGAAATTGAACAAGGACGACTTGAAGAGTTGATTTTCGACGTGATCTTGATTGACACACAACCCGATTTGTCGACGTATACACTCAACGCGTCAGGGCAACAGCATTTACTCTCGAATCCTTGATATGACTGCCCTTATATGCTACGTAAAAATACCTATTCGAATATGCAAAGCTAGTGATTGGAATGTTTGACGAAAAATCAATGCTGTTGCCCTGTCAACGCGCTGATTGCCTCGGATTATTACATTATACCGTATACCGTTGCAGCCCGAACGAATGAGCGTCAATGGAGTTTTTCTTTTGAAGAACACGATACAAGTTATGCACTCCATCAACCCTAAACTGGATTTGCTGGGCGTCATCTGCACCCAGTATGATGGTCGTATAGCCAGCTATAAAAGCTGGCGAAAAACGATAAAGGAGACGTTCGGCGACAAATTTATCGGAGATATTCACGTCGCCGCCATTATGAAAGATTGCTCCGATAGGAAAAAACCATTACAGAAGTGGACAAAAGCAACAGAGCGTATCAAGAACATCTGATGGTCGCTCGTATATTCACTAAAGAGATAGGGATCAATGCGGAATGGCTGCAAAAATAAAACGCTTGACTAACGCTTGACTGAAGAAGAACGTCAAGCGAAGCTAAAGGTATACGCTTTTGCTAAAGGTTTGGAAGGCTTCTTTGGTAGCGCTTTGGAATCACTTTGGAATCAGAAGAGGACACGAAATCAATACCCGTAGCTGAGGAATCGCCATAGCTATATTGATCGGCTCCTCTCCGTAGCGTACAACACAGTTTCCAATGTACAGGAACTGTGCGAACGCAGGTAGAATTCGTAATTTGGGTTCAACTCGTGAAGCATTATCGGTATCTCCCAGTAATCGCTTATCTTATGGTATACACAGATTGCGAGGTCAGGGTGATGAACGCGAATCAGTTCGCTCGCGCCGCGTATCGCGTCGACTTCCGCGCCCTCTATGTCCATCTTGAGCATAGTCGGAGCAAACGCCGCAAGCGCGTCATCCAATCTTACAACTTGTACGGGCTGTCCTCCGGTCTCGGACAGGGTAAACGCTCCGACTGTACCGCTTATTGTCAATGACTCATTCGCTCTGCCTACAGCGCATGGAGAGAGGAAGGCTTGTCCTAATTTTTGCCGCAAGCCCGAAGCGGTTTTCGCGAGTTTTGAAAAAGTATCTCTGTCAGGCTCAAAACCTATATATGTGTCAACCAAACCCACGTTGTTCACCAGTTCCGTCAGCGTATCGCCAATATATGCGCCGCAATCGACAAAACGGCTATTTCCTTTTGCAAACGGAATATCATTAGGAAAATATTGTTGGCAGTTACGGCTTTCAGCAAAGTTCTCATAGTTGCGTAAAATATGACAGTTCACGTTACAAGCATATATCTCGATACTTTGCGAATCCGCAAACAAACTGACCGTAGATGTTATCCGTTCCGCCAA
>JAIRYN010000044.1 GCA_031267575.1 Synergistaceae bacterium
TATATTCGCTTCAGGAGAGTTCATGCAACAGCGCCCTCTGGACCTTCGCGGGCAGGCCGGGGAAAAAGCTCTCCAGCCGCTCGGACAGAGACGGGCCGTGAATCTGGGAAAAATCCTTCTGCCTACTTCTTCTGCCCACTCCGTAGGATATCGTTTGACATACTCCCACGACTAAAGTCGTGGGAGTATAAGATCGACAAAGACAGCCGACTGAAACCGGTCTTACGTCTTCTCCTTTAAGAGTGGATGCCCCCACTCTGAGAATATTTACAGCCGCCTTGATATCCCGATTGATATCCTGATTGATATCCCGGTTGTGTTTCGCCCCGCATATGGCAAGAAACCAAATACAAAACAAACGCCGCCAACGACGGCGTTGCAATTCTCATCCATTCTTATCCAATTCTCATCCAATTCTCATCCAACGACTGAAGCCGTTGGTTTTCTCATCGCTTTATCGTAAATAAATTTTTAAAAATACAAGACGGGGAGCCGATTTTCCCCCGGCTCCCCGTCTTTGTGGTTGGATTGAAAACTCCAGATTGAAAACTCCGGATTGAAAACTCTGCTTTCGATTCTAGAAATTCAAATCCCCCAAGACGAGCAACCGGCATATCGGCATGAAGCTCCGCCTGAACTGGCGCAGCAACAGGAGGAGGAAGAGGAGGAAGAGGAGGAAGAGGAGCAGGAAGAACCCATTTTCAAGAGAGCCGAGTTAAAAATCATGCTCTACCAGCCTATCCAAACGCCCACGGCGACCAGCACCATCTGAGTCAGCAGTATCCACATGAACAGGGGTACGAACCACCGCCACCACGTCCCGATCCGAACGCCCGCCAAGCCAGCGATGACCGGCGCGAAGGCGGTCGGCCACAGGATATTGGAAATGCCATCCCCGAATTGGAACGCCAGAACCGCCACTTGGCGGGAGACGCCTAGAAGATCGGAGAGCGGCGCCATGATGGGCATACTCGTCGAGGCTTGCCCTGACCCGGACGGAATCAGGAAGTTCAAGAGCGTCTGCATGATCAGCATCGCTTCGCCAGCTAGCCAACTCGACAGGTTTGAAAGAGGAATCGACATACCGTACACCACGGTGTCGATGATGTGTCCCTCCCGCAGGACAACGAGAATGCCCCTCGCGAGTCCGATCATCATACAGGCCATAGTGATGTCAGACAGTCCCGCCACCATTTTTTCAGCAAAGATGTTGGGTCCCCACCCCATGATCACCGCGGCCGCGGCCGCCATGAGAAGAAAGACAGCACAGATTTCCTCGAAATACCAGCCATACACCTTGGCTCCATAGACGATCGAGACGATACCAGCGGCGAAAACCAGCAGTACCAGCTTTTCTTTGATCCCGAAGGGATGGGTCGCCAGCGTCTTCTCGTCCATTGCCAATCGGCTGAAGTCCTCGCCATACACAAGGCTTTTCGTCGGGTCTGCCTGAATTTTCAGGGCATAACGTATCGTGTACAGCGAAGCAACCACGACCATCGAAAGATGGCAGACCGCGCGGTATGCCGCGCCCGACATTGGGGGCAATTCGGCGATGCTCTGAGCGATGCCGACGGTGAAGGGGTTCATGACGGCCCCGCTGTAGCCCAGCCCCACGCCGAGCCCAACAATCGCCATGCCGACGATGGCGTCATATCCCATGGCGATCGCGATGCCGACGAAGATGGGGACGAAGGGCAGAGCTTCCTCGAATAACCCTATGGTGGACGAGGCGATTCCCAGAATCAAGATGAAGATGGGAATGATGGCGACGCGCGCCTTCCCCTCGAATACCCTGAGCAGGCCGGAGACCAGTCCGTTGAACGCCCCGGTGGAAATGAGAATGCTGATCGAGGCGTAAGCGATGAAGACAAAGAAGACCACGCCAGCGGCGTCTACCATGCCCCCGTAAATGGCCCTTACTGTAGCGAAGATACCAACTGGTGTCGAGGCGACCGTGTGATAAGTCCCAGCGACGACTATGGTCCTTCCCGCTTCGTTCGTGGCGCGCTCGAACTCTCCGGCTGGCAACACCCACGACGCCACAGAGCAGAGAATGATAATCCCCGTCAGCAAGACAAAAATGTGAGGCAGCTTAAAACCTTTTTTCTCCCGCGTTTCCAGTCCCTTGGCGATTTCCTCAGTCATTCTGTTTCCCCCTAATATCGATAATATTTTAACTTTAGAGCCCTACTTTAATTTATTATATCATTACATCGATGATATTTTAACTTTATGTTTTTCACTTTAATTCATTATTATTATAAGAGGTCCGTAACCCTGGCGGGATTTAGGGCAGAACCCCAAGGTTTCTATTTTTGCTCTCCGGTTTTTTCGGCGCGTCGTCGGACGAACTCGTCGTGAATTTCATGCCGAAACGTCTCCTCGCGCAGGACTTTCAGCGTCAGCAGGACCAAAGCCTCCGCCCCAAACGAGAGGGCGTCGCGGGCCGGCGGTTTCAGTGTCGCGTTCGCGAACTCCACGGTGTGCAAGGCCAGAGGTTCGTCCGTGATGGAGACAAGAGGCTGTATCGAAGGACAACAGTAACTGACGTTGCCCACGTCCGTGGAGCCAATGGGGGACGAAACCACGGAGACTTTTTTCCCCATGCCCGTCAGGATTTTCGTGACCTCGTCCTCAAGGGCAGTCACGCGAACCATGTCCGCGAAGTCGGCGTATGTCCGCTTCAGTTCCACCTGGCAGTCGAGGGCCATCGCGGCACCGTTGGCGCATTTGACGACCATTTCGTCCACTCTTTTTAACTTCATCAGGGAGTCGGTGCGAAATTCGATCCGAAGCTCGGACCGCTCCGGGATGATATTTGGCGCTTTACCCCCATCCAGAATGATCCCATTGACGCGGATGTCCGGCGTAAAACACTCGCGACGCGCGTCGATCAGGTCAAGAAACTTCCGCGCCGCAGCTAGGGCCGAATGCCCCTTCCAAGGCGCCGCCGCCGCGTGAGCACCACGTCCGAGAAATGTCACGTCGAGGCACCGAAGGCTTAGCGCGTCCATATCCGGCTGGCAGACGCCGCCTCCGCAACTGTGCGCCATCATCGCCACCGCCATTTTGTCGAACACCCCGTTTTCGGCCATACCGACCTTGGCCCCGTCCGCTTCCTCCCCTGGAGTACCGATCACGTGAATCTTGCCTCCGAAGAGGTCTTTGAGTTCCATAAGGGCAAGCCCGGCCAAAACGGACAGCGAGCCGTGAAGGTTATGGCCGCACCCGTGGCCAATCTCCGGCAGAGCGTCGTACTCAACCAGAATCGCGACGTCCGCGCCAGGGCCGTTGTCGAGAATGGCGCTGAAGGCGGTCGCGTAGCTCTGGAAAGGATATTCGACCTTGAAGCCAGATTTTTCCAGCAGATCCACGATCTTCCTGCTCGACTCAAACTCTTGGTGCGACAGCTCCGGATGCGCCGCGAGGTCCTCGCTCAATAGCACTGCCGTTTCGTAATGTTTTTTGACGGCGTCTTTTACCTGTTTTTCCATATCGTTTTCCATATCGTTCTTCATTGATGTACCCCCTAAATTCGGATGTTCATGGCGCGTAGTCTTCGTCGGAAAAGTTCGAGTTATTTACGAGCGTTCTACAAATGAATTTACGGGAAAAATCCGTACGCGCCCTGTCTAAAATTTTTTGGACTCCCGCGTCGTTGGCGCTCGCAATTTGTTTCAAAAAAATTATCGTATTCCGTAAGCGCTTGTTCGCGCGCGCTATGAGAAACTTACAGATACCTACGGCCACGGTCCTCCGGGTTTCGCCGTTCTGTATCTTCCCCACCTTCCGCAACAGGTTTTGGCCGACCTTGCCATTCATGCGTTCCGAATTTTCGTAATGGTACAAAAAATAATTTTTCTCGAACAAACGGACGATAAAGTCAGGATTGGAGTCGGGCCACATTGGCAGAAGATTCCAGAGCTCCTCTCCCAAGGGAGTATTGGGAGACAAAACGTTCACAAAGGCGTCAATTTTCTCGGTGTCTTTTGAAAAATGCAACGGCTTTAAGCCAGAGCAGAGTCGGCACAGACATCCTTCCGGGTTGTCGGGTGGCAGCGTGTGAGCCAATTCCTCCAGTAACACGCCTTTCACGGATGCCCAAAAATACCGGGAGGGAACTAGCTCCTCTTTCGCGTTCTCCATAGAACGAGAGATGGCTGCCCTTACCCACGACGAGAAAAAGGCAATGTACCCCGCCTCATCAAGAATGGATTTCATCACTTTCGCATCGTTACACGAAAAAGTCTCATCTAGAAAGGCATCCACGGCGCGATCAGCCTCGCCAGGGGAAAGGCGCATGGGGGCATGGGAGACCCGAAGGCTTTTCGCTATCTCTCGGTCATCGGACAAGCAGAAATACAAGAGAGATGGAACGCTCATAGCATCAAAGGGAAGGTCTATCCGCGAAAAACAGGAGAGGTACTGTCGTGGAAAACTGAAAATTGTATCCTCAAACCTTTCCCGAATCAAGTTGGACCAGGGAGTCTGAGGACGCCATTTACGCCCGATCACACCCAGGATCTTGAATGACTCCAATAACTGGGAAAAAATGTCGCTGCTTTCTTTGTGCTCCTTGTAGACATCGACGCTATCCACGAACAATGCCCTCAAAACATAGTGTTCCTGGTCCGTCCATTGCGTCCATTGCGAGGAGGCGGAGCGGAGAAGAGATAACAACGCCTCTTCCAGAGAGGCGTTCTCGTTCACTTTCATCAGGCATTCATACTGATCTCTCAGCTGCTCCAGCTCCGCGGAGCCCTTCATAAAGGAAAGTTGGAGAACCCGCGCGGCGTCGCCCCATTCCTTGCCGTACTTCCGCGTCCCTGATCGACAGAAGAAGTCCCACAGAAACCTTATGGCGGGATGGGTCTGGTTCTTGGGAATGGATCGAAAAAGTTGATTTTCGGGCAGAGTCGCGATTTGGCGCAGAGAATTTTCGCCCTTCCCTTTGAGAAAGAGCTTGTGAACGAGCATTACGATGACGCGAACCGCGCGAAACGTCTCAGCGCTATCCGTGTCCTTCGTGAGCATTTCGATCTGTTCCGCTATTTTGAGCCAGGTCGCGTAGGGCATAGCCGTCTTTGCGCGCTCCAGCCTGGCATATTGCGCGGCGAATTTTTTCACCAGGTTTGTCTCGCTTTGAGAGCCACTCAGCGCTTTCGTGGAGGCCATGCTCACCAGCTCCCGCCGCAAAAAAGCGTAAGAAGGAGGAAGGTCCGCCTCGTTCAAAAGCGGAGACTTTTCCCACGAACCGGTTTTGTGGGCGATCAAAAAATCTGACGCGACATCCGCGCAGTCGCAAAGAAGAGGGGAAAGGCCCGCTAGCTTTTGTTCCGCGCGAACAACGTCGAGGGTCATCTTCACGCTCACCAGGTCTTTATCGACGAAAAGAGCAGCCGTCAGACAGTTGTAAAGGGCATCATTCCATCGGGCGGCCCAAGAAGTCCTCATCGAGGCCTCTCTATCCCGCGCGAAGAGAGACACAAAAATATCCCACTTGCGATTATCCCAGTGTTTCGACAGCCGCTCTTTTAGAGAAAGATTCTGTTGAGGTTTCTTTTTGTTTTTTTTCGACATTTGCCGCCTTGAGAATCGCGCTAAACGTCCTCTTCCAGGAGGGAGAGTAACTCATCTTCAATGTTGTCCAGGTCTTCTTTGTCATCCTTAAAGGCCTTCTCATATTGGCTCAAGGCTTCCGAAAGGACGTCTTTTTTTTCGCCAGCCGGCAGAGTTTCGAGCAGTTTCCGCGCGCGCTGTGTGACGAAGTTGATCGCGTTCGTCATGGTCTCCTCGTTCTCTTCTTCACACTCTTCTTCACGCTCTTCTTCGTACTCTTCGCCCTCTTCGATCTTCTCCAGTTCCTGAGAGGGGAAAAGCTGAGGGTTACGGCTATCGATACGCAGCTCCGTTTTTCTGCTGTAGCCTTTCTGTTCGGCGACCATATGCACGATGCCGTTGAGGTCATAAGAGTATTCCACGGTAATAGGGCAGTCCGCCTCTGCTTTTGCCAGCTCCAGCATCGTGGCGCCGATCAAGGTGTTATCCTTGGGCAACTCCGCCTCGCCCTGGAAAACGCGCAACTGGACTGATGGCTGCTGCCGAGTGACAGTATAGAAGGTCTTGGCGCGGGTCACCGGGATTTGGGTGTTACGCGGGATAATGGAGGTGCACTCCGTTCTGCCAAACTGTAAGTTCAAACTTTCAAGGCTGAGGGAATGAGGGGTCACATCCACCAAGATTTGCTCACAGTTCTCCCCTGAGATGATGCCACCTTGAATGGCGGCGCCGTTGGCGACGCTCAGGTCTGGGTCCACCACAGGCATTCGGGCGCTGCCGAAGATCGTCTCGAGCCGCGCGGAGATGGCAGGCATCCGAGTCATCCCCCCCACCAGCAGGACTTTGTTGATCCGATCAGGGGTCAACTGGGCCTCCTCCATGGCCTTTTCGACGGAGGCCACGGTCCGGTCCAGGAAATCCTCGGTCATGTCCTCGAACTCTTCCCGAGAAAACTCCATGGAAACGGTGCAGCTTTTACCCTTGGGAGCCGGGATATGAGCCTCCTCGATTCGCGCGGAGGCTTTTTCGGAAAGGGTAATCTTGGCCTTTTCCGCCACGGCATTGAGACGCGCCAAAGCGGGGATGTGATCCGCCAAGTCCAGCCCTTCCTTTTCTTTGACGCGCTCCAGCAAACGGGTGACGATCCGTTTGTCGAAATCATCGCCGCCCAAGTGGGTATCGCCTGTACTGGCGAGAACCTCGATGATCTCCTCCATTCGCAACACGGACACGTCGAAGGTTCCACCCCCCAGATCGTAGACCAGAGCGTAGGGGTTCTTCTCCGAGGACGTGTTTCCTCCATTGTCGCTAGGCTTGTCGCCAGAGTGGGCGAGAACGTGATCGTAAAACAACGCAGCCGCCGTGGGTTCGTTGATGATGCGTTCCACCTTTAGGCCCGCCCGATTGCCCGCCTCCATCGTGGCCCGGCGTTGGGCGTCACTGAAATAGGCAGGCACCGTGATAACCACCTGCTGAACCTCGCTCCCCTCGATTTTATGGGCCTCTTCGCAGAGGTAACGCAAAATCATCGCGGAGATATCTTCGGGATCGTAACTTTTATCTCCTAATGTGAGCTTTTCCGTCGTTCCCATCAGGCGCTTTACGGAACGAACGCTCTGCTCAGGAAAGGCCGCGGCCCGGTTCAACGCTTTGCGTCCCACGAGAAAGTTCGTCCCGTCGAAGCTCACCACCGAGGGAACGATACCGTTGCCGTCCACTGGGATCGTGTGGGGTTTACCGTCCTTCAACACGGAAATACAAGAGTTGGTAGTCCCCAAATCGATTCCGTAAATTTTCACCATTGCGTCTCTATGCCTCTCCTTCATTCATTTGACATACTCCCACGACTAAAGTCATGGGAGCCTAAGATCGACAAAGACAGCCGACTGAAACCGGTCTTACATCTTCTCCTTGAAGAGTGGATGCCCCTGTAAGAGTGGATGCCCCCACTCTGAGAATATTTACAGCCGCATTGATATCCCGATTGATATCCCGGTCGTGTTCCGCCCCGCATCTCACGTTGATAAGCTATTAAAGGAGTTTAACATGAAAGTAGACATATGACAAGAAACCAAATACAAAACAAACGCCGCCGTTGGCGGCGTTGCGATTCTCATCCAATTTCATCCAACAATCTCATCCAACGGCTGAAACCGTTGGCTTTCTCATCGCTTTATCGTAATTTTACATTTTCCATTTTATTTCCTCGGACGCCGCCTTTTTCAAAATCTCGTTCAGCGTGGACTTCTTACCTTCCGTCATCAGGAGCGGCGCCAAATCCATCAGTTCAACGTTCGCTTCCGGTTTCAGTTCCTTCCGATCCCCCCACAGAAGCCCCGCTAAATCCAAAGGTTTGCTCTCTCCCGGCATCCTTCCGAAAAGATCCTGAAGAAAGTCCTCGCCCAGCAGCAATTGCTGATACGCCTTGCGAAACGCGGCGAATTTGTCGGGGAAGCGTTCGGGCGGGTAACGACGCACAAGACGCACATAGGCGTGGCGGACTTCGTCGGGAGTAGCGTTCCGCCCCACCTTCAAGATCTCGTAAGCCGACTCAATCATAAATCTTCCCTTTCAATTATAAATCTTCCCCTTCAATCATAAATCTTCCCTTCCCAAGAAGCGCTTTCGTTTCGATACATTTGATACAAAGGTGGCGCGTTCAGTTGCGTATTCGGGCCTCTATCCAGACCTTTGTCCTCCGGCTCCGCGTCGTAGCGGTTGACGACCACCATGGCGTAACGCATAACCTTGCCCTTCGCGAGAAAGCCAGGGCGCACCACCTCCAGCACGGTGTTCTCGGGGCGGGTGGAGTTGCGGCGCGCGGCGCAGGCCTCGTGTCTTTCGGGGTCGAAGGCGTTTCCCACGTCCGTTATTAGCGACAGGCCATAACAGGCCAAGAGGTCTGTTAATTTGCCCTGGAGGATGGAGGACGCTGGATCCTTAGGTTTGGAAAGACAGGCTAAAGCGAGGTTGTCGGCCAAGGCCATGATGGCTTCCAGAGGAGGTGGCGTCTCCATTTTCTCTTCCATTTTTTCTTCCATTCTCTCTTCTATTACGCGTTCTTGCGCCTCCAGAATTTTTCCCTCGGTTTCGAGAATAGATTCTATGGCTGTCTGTCTCCGCCGTTCCTGGCGCTGTGCCTGCCGTATTTGCTCCTCCAGCTCGGCCAAGCGGTCGACCAGGGCGGTGTTCGAGGAATAAATGGATGCGAGAGGCTTCACGACAATTCTTTCCACATCCGAGATCATGCCTTGCCTCAGTTCCTCTTGTATCTTTTCCGTTTTTTTCAAAAGACCGAACATCGAAAGATCGTCCTCCTTTCGAAACGTGATGATTATCAGAAATCTTTCAAGTTATCAGAAATCTTTCATCAGAAATCTTTCAATTGACATACTCTCACGCCTAAAGTTGTGGGATTCTAAGATCGACAAAGACAGCCGACTGAAACCGGTCTTACGTCTTCTCCTTTAAGAGTGGATGCCCAGACTCTGAGAATATTTACAGCCGCCTTGATATCCCAATTAATATCCCGGTCGTGTTCCGCCCCGCATCTCGCGTTGATAAGCCACAAAAGCATAAAAGGAGTTTAACATGAAAGTAGACATACGGCAATAAACCAAATACAAAACAAACGCCGCCGCTGGCGGCGTTACGATTCTCATCCAATCTCATCCAACGGCTGAAGCCGTTGGCTTTCTCATCGCTTTATCGTAATTTATCTTAACACACTCATGCCCTCATCACTCATATTTCATCACTCGTATCTTAGCGCGTCAATCGGGTCCAAATTTGAGGCTTTCCACGCGGGCCAAAAACCGAAGAACACACCCACCGCTGCGGAAAACCCTACCGCCAGCAAAATAGAACTCGTAGAGACAACGGTGGGCCACTCAAAAATCTCCGTGAGGGCCCGAGACGCGCCCACGCCCCCTAAAATGCCTATGGCACCCCCCAGAATCGACAGTGAAACGGCCTCCGCCAAAAACTGGATCCGCACGTCCAAGGGTCTCGCGCCCACGGCCATGCGAATCCCGATCTCCCTCGTTCGCTCGCTGACCGACACCAACATGATATTCATGATGCCGATACCCCCAACCAAGAGAGAAATTGACGCCACCGACCCTAGCAACAACCCCATGACACGAGTGGAGGCTGCCGCGTTTTCGAGAATTTGGGTCATGTTTCGGAGAACGAAGTCGTCCTCGACTCCATCGGGCAAGCGATGACGCTGGCGCAGGATGCCTCGGATCTCCTCCTGCATGGCGGAAACGGACTCCCTGTCCATCGCCTGGACGGTGATGCGTCGCACCGCGCCCGGAATGCCGCTACGGAAGAGGCGCCGTTGGGCTGTCGTGATCGGAACAACCACGAAGTCGTCCTGGTCGCTGCCCCAGGGGGTGGGTCCCTTGGCCCCCAGCACACCCACCACCCGAAAGGGAACTCGCCGGACGCGCAAAATTTTGCCCACTGGGTCCTCGTCTCCAAAGAGATTTTTCGCGACGGTGTCCCCCAGAAGACAGACCTTGGACGCCATGCTCACGTCGGCATCGGAAAAGGACTGTCCCTCGGCCACGCTCCATTCACGCACATCTAGCAGCCCCGGCGTTCCCCCCAGGGTTGTCGTGTTCCAGTTGCGGTTGCCGTAGACCAATTGAGAGCTTCCGTAGGTCTCAGGAACCACTTCCGCTACCAGAAGGCTCTCTCTTCGCAAAATATCCGCGTCCGCCAGGGTCAGCGTTGCGGCGCTGCCCGCGGCCTGCCGGCTGGCTCCGGTCCGAGCCGTGCCGGGAAAAAGGAGCACCAGGTTCGACCCCATGCCGGCAACGAATTTGTCCATGATGGACGCCGCGCCGCTCCCCAGGGCGACCATAGTGATTACTGCCCCCACGCCGATGATAATCCCCAGCATGGTCAGGATCGAGCGTGTTTTGTTCGCGAAAAGAGAGCGAAAAGAGGTTTTCAGAATTTCAAACATGAACTATTCACACGCCTTAACATTCTAGGATCCTACGCAATATCAATATCAATATCAATATTAATATCAACATCTATATTAATATCAACATCTGTCAACATTAATATCTGCCAACATTAAATATCTGCCAATATTAATATCTATCAATATCAACAACTCAAGGGAAAGCACGGAGTTCCGCCTCAGACCCCACAGGGGCTTTGTCCCTTGATCCCGTTAATTATCTCGATTCTCTGATGAGCGTGAGCATCTCCTCGGCGGAGAGGCGCGCCGGAGCCTCCGCCTCGTCCAGAAGGCTCTCGGCCAGGTCGCGCTTCCAGGCGTGAAGGTCCACAATCTTTTCCTCGATGGTGTTTTTCGCCACGACGCGATACACCGTGACTGGGCGACTCTGTCCGATGCGGTGAGCCCGGTCGGAGGCTTGTTCTTCCACCGCGGGATTCCACCAGGGGTCCATGTGGATCACGTAGTCCGCCGCCGTCAGATTCAAGCCCGTTCCCCCAGCCTTCAGGCTGATGAGGAAACAGTCCCCCTCTCCCCCTTGAAAGGCCGCGACGCGCTTCTCTCGCTCTTGGATTGGGGTCGAGCCGTCTAGGTACTGATAGAGAACGCCCTCTTTATCTAGATACTCCCGGATAATCTTTAGATGTCCCACGAACTGGCTGAACACCAGGGCCTTATGCCCGTTCTCCCGCAGCTCCGCCAGAATCTCGGAAAAAGCCTCCAGTTTCGCGGAAGGAAACTTTTGCTTCGACTTCTCCGGCATGACCAGAGCGGCGTTGCAACAGGCCTGGCGCAAACGCGTCAGCTCGGCGAAAATTTTGATTCTCTGATCATCGGCTCCGTCTCCGTTCAGCTTCTCCACAGAGTTGCGCCGCAGTGCCTCGTAAAAGGCCTGCTCCTCCTCCTTCAGTTCCACTCGCAGGGTGATTTCCGTCTTGGACGGCAGCTCCTCTAATACTTGTTCCTTGTTGCGGCGCAAGATAAAAGGCTGCAGCGCCTTCTTCAGACTCAGACGGGCTTCTTGATCCCCGTCCCGCTCGATAGGCGCAGCAAAACGACGGTTGAAATTTTCGAGAGATCCCAGGAAATGGGGGTTCAAGAACCGGAACAGGTTCCAGAGTTCACCCAAGTGATTTTCGATGGGAGTGCCCGTAGTGGCCATACGGAACTTTCCCGTGAGTTTCATGGCCGCAGCGGAGCGCTTGGTCCCTATGTTCTTAATCGCCTGAGCCTCATCCAACACAATGGTTCCCCAGTGGACCGTCGACAAAAGCTCGCTCTCGTTTTGGAGCAGCCCATAGGTCGTCACTACCACATCGAAAGGGCTCAGGTTTCCCAGAATTGTTTCTCTGTCGCCGTGACGCAATTCCTTTATGTTTAAGGTGGGGGCAAAGCGGTTGGCCTCCGCTGCCCAGTTGGGGCAGACCGAGGTGGGAGCCACGACCAACGCCGGGCCATCGTTCCCCCTGTCCACCAGAAGCGCCAAAGTCTGAACCGTTTTGCCCAGCCCCATGTCGTCCGCTAAACAGGCTCCAGCGCCCCAGTGGGCTAGACGCCACATCCACCGATACCCCTCGACCTGATAGTTCCGCAGCTCACCCTTGAAAGTCGAGGGCAGATCCGGAGTCAGCTTTGCCGCCTCGTCGATGCGGGTCTTCTGACGCTCCCACTCCTTGTTGCCGTCGAAGGAGCCGGCCTCATCCATCAACGACGAAAGGATCCCCACCGAAAGGGGCGACACCCGCAACTCGTCTCCCTTGGGATCTCCCAGAACCGCTAGGGTTTCCAAACGACGCAGGAACTCCCTCGTCAGTGCGAGAAACTGGCCGTCACCAATGGGCAAAAAGCGCCCGTGGCCTACTTTTAACAAGCCCATCAGGTCCTTCATGCTCAATACGAGCCTCTCATCGATTTTGAGTTCCCCGGAAATGGCAAACCACTCCTGAGAAGCACGCACTGCCAACCGCATGGAGGACATGGAAACCTGGGACCTGACGCTCATCGCCTGTCCCTTGGGCCATTCCACTATCACCGAGTCGTTCAACGCCTGCACCTGCGTTAGAAACTCCAAGGCCAGCTCAGGAGTGCGCAGGTGCCAACGCTCGTTCGCCACCTGCTCGGCGTCCATAAGGGCGGGGCATCCTCGCACGGCCAACATCAAGGCGTCTTTTTCCCTGTCCAGATCGCGCCGCGCTTGCATCCGCTTCCCATCCACCAGGCCGAAAATGTTGTTGCCGCCCACGCCCGGTCGGCAGGGAACGCTATTGGGTCCCAAGGGACGAACCACCATGTCTGCGTCAAGGCCGTCCTCCGAGGGTTGAAGCTGCACGTAAACGCGGGAATCCGCCTCCATTTGGAGGGAGTCCGCCTCGACCCCATCGATGTCGGAGTGGATCGTGACGATGGAGGCTAGACTACCCAGAGTCTTCAACAAGGTTTCTTTGGCTCTGCTAGGGACGAGAAGTCCTTGTTTTCCCAGAGTTCCCGCGATTTTAATGTGGCGTTCCTCGAAGCGGGTGACGCGTAGGCAGTTGGGGCCATCTTCTCGAATGATACGTTGCGGGACCGAGTCGTCCTTGGGAAAGGGGGATAACAGTAACCGATAGTAGCCGCCATTCTCGGCGGCCGTCAGTTGCGGCTCGTCCGTGACGATCTCGACGCGGTTGTCGTCCTCCTCCCGGAAGAGGTAGGGATGTCCCGCCAAAGCTTCTAAGGCCTGGGGAACGTCGATGTAATATTCCGCTCCGTAGTATCCGCGCTCCTCTCGTATGGCTGACGTCGCCCGATGGTCCTGCTCCGTCATTCCGGACACGGTGTCCGTTTTTCGGTAGAGCCGTTTCAGCGCCACGCGCTTGCCCTTGCTCCAACCCGACGCCTGTAATGTCTGTTCCACGGGGGCCAAGGAAATATAGGTAGGATTTCGATCTTGAGATTTCCACGCGATTTCCCAGGCAAAACGCTTGGCGCCCTTCCCTATGCCGTTTCCCGAACTCTTGATTCTCTTGACGACGATGCCGGACAGAGCGCTCAAGGATCGCTCCCACTCCGATTGGCGCGCCAAGAGGTCCTTCAGGGGATAGGAAGGGGTGGGAACGCGGGCGTAGTTAGAGGTTATTTTCGGCCACAGATCCCGGATCAGGGCGGCCAGCTCCGCCGCCAAAAAATTCAGCCCCGTGGCCGAGAGGTGATGATACGTGGTCTCTGCCAAGAGCTGGAGCTCCGTCACTTTTTCCGGGTCCAGCCAGGAGGCATAGAGCAGGAAAAAGAAGGCGTCCGCGCAACGCTCTGGTTCGAGACCCGCGGGGGAGTCAGCAGGGAAGGACAGAAAAAAGTTCTCGTTTTTCGGTTGGGTGGGAAGGAAAAAACGCAGGAGCTTAAGGGAAAGAGAGCTCAAGTGGTCACCTTGCGATTCCATGGCCCCATCGATGTACTCCTCTACTCGTTTGGCTGGAGCCCCGGAGCTCAGAAGAAGGATCGGGTAAAAAACCCCCGTCCAGGAATAAAAACCCGACTTGCGTTTGCCTTTGACTTGGCGGAGTTTTTTGATGCCTTCTTCGTAGGACTTTAAGGCTTCTTTACGGTCGCCCCGCAAAATGGCCTTCATCGCGGCAAAGCAGTTTGACTCGATGAAGCCCGTCTTTTCCATCTCTTTGGCCGCTTCATCGATCCGACCTGTCAAAGCCGCGAACTCAGCCCAATCTACGGTCAGTTCGGGGGTTTCCGGGTGTTCTCGTCGGTACTCCTCGAAAATGGCGAATACGTTCTGAAATCTATCGGGATTGCCCAGAGACGCGTGAAGGATGGTGTCGCAAGCGATATTCCCCAAGCGGGGCGGTAGAGGCCGCAGATACGCCTCATCTACGGGGTTCGCCAGAATCTCCAGGATCGGGTTGACCTCGTTCGGGCGGCCGTAGCGGTCTTGCGCGTCGTGGATCTCCGAGGACAACAAGATTTCGTATGCCTCCGCATTTTTCCGGTACAGCGCGTCCCTCACCGCGCGCAGATATTCTGAAACAGAGTTGTAGGAGTCGGCCCGTGTCTGGTAAGAGAACTTCATCGCCTTTTCCACGGCTTGGTCGAAAGCGTCGTACTCCCCCCGATTTAAAGATTCCCGCGCGGCGATCTCCATGACCAAGCGGGAGCAACACCACCCCTTGCCCTGAGAGTTTTGGCATTTTTCGGCCAATCCCATCCGCTCCCAGCGTCCCAAGGCACCGGATAGCCATTGGCGTTTAATATCCGGTCGGTCCAGGGCGTCCTTCAGGATCGTCGTCAGCAGGGTAACCCCAACAGGAACGAAGACCACGGCCAAAAGGCGATAAACGATCCGCTCCTCGTCCGGCAGAGCCCGGTAGGCATTCACTAAAATTTTTCTTTTCCCCTCGTCAAAAAGCAAAGTATTTCCGTTCTGCCAAACCTATGCAAACCTGAATAAATCTGATCAAATATGATCAGGAGCAAGTTTACTGTTGGCTTCCTGCTTCACTGAGGCCAGTTTCACCGCCATCTCGCGACGACGGCC
>JAIRYN010000045.1 GCA_031267575.1 Synergistaceae bacterium
TCGCGTTGCTTCGCGTTGCTTCGCGTTGCTTCGCGTTGCTTCGCGTTGCTTCGCGTTGCTTCGCGTTGCTTCGCGTTGCTTCGCGTTGCTTCGCGTTGCTTCGCGTTGCTTCGCGTTGCTTCGTTCTGCTTCGTGAGTGCTACGATCATCACGCTGCCGATGTAATCCGCGCCTCCAGTGATAAGCGTATTCATTGTTTTCTCAATCTCGCGCGAAAATCCGCAATAGTACGAGAGAGTCCCTCATCAAGAGGAGTAACGGCCCGCCAATCCAGTTTTTGTAGTGCTAGAGTCGTGTTTGGGCGACGTTGGCGCGGATCATCCTGAGGGAGAGGGTCAAAAACAAGTTCTGATTTGCTGACCGTCTGTTCCAAGACTTTACGCGCCAGTTCTAGGATAGTGAATTCTCCTGGGTTGCCAAGGTTCACGGGTCCAGTAAAGTCGTCGTCGGAATCCATCAAACGCACCAATCCATCAACAAGGTCGTCAACGTAACAGAAAGAACGCGTCTGGTTTCCATCGCCGTAAATGGTGATAGGTTCTCCCTTTAGGGCTTGAACGATGAAGTTACTGACTACTCGTCCATCATTGAGATCCATACGTGGTCCGTAAGTGTTAAAAATACGTGCCACTTTAATATGGAGCCCGTGCTGACGATGGTAGTCGAAAAAAAGCGTTTCCGCGCAACGTTTGCCTTCATCATAACAAGCCCGTGTCCCAATAGGATTCACGTTACCCCAGTAGGCCTCCGTTTGAGGATGCTCCACAGGATCACCGTAAACTTCAGACGTGGAAGCCTGAAGAATTTTCGCTCTCGTACGCTTCGCCAAACCCAACATATTGATTGCCCCATGCACAGATGTCTTTGTTGTTTGTACCGGATCTCGCTGATAATGGACAGGTGAAGCCGGGCATGCCAAATTATAAATTGCGTCTACTTCCACGTAGAGCGGAAACGTCACGTCGTGGCGAATAAACTCGAAATGAGGATGTCGCGAAAGAGACGCGACATTAGCTTTAGAGCCTGTATAACAGTTATCGACACAAAGTACTTCGTTCCCCCGCTCTAGTAATTTTTCACAAAGATGTGACCCAATGAACCCAGCTCCACCGGTAACGAGAAGACGAGACACATTCGAACCTCCCACAAACAAGAATTTTCAGAGTAACTCAAAGTCAGTTATAGCAGAAAACTTTAATATGCCCCATCCGCATTGATTATAATCTGAATCGTGCGAAACAAAATAACAATATCTAACCACAGTGACCAGTTACGAGTGTAATATAAATCCAAATCTTTGCTTTGTTGATAATCTAAAATATCATTCCGACCACTAACCTGCCATAACCCTGTCAAACCTGGTTTAACACTATAAATTTGGCGTGCCATCTCTCCGTAGCGGGTCTCAATTTCCCACGGGACAAAAGGACGCGGTCCCACAAGACTCATTTCACCTTTAAGGACGTTAAAAAGTTGAGGCAATTCATCTAAACTACTTTTTCTCAAAAAGTGACCAATTTTTGTAACCCTAGGGTCGTTTTTAAGTTTAAAAGAAATTTCGTATTCTTGCCTCAGCGTTTCATCTTTCAACATTTCTTTTAACTTTTGCTCTGCGTTTGGAACCATAGTTCTAAATTTATACATGGTGAAAGGCACCATATTGTGCCCCATACGTGTTTGTGTAAAAAAAACACTTCCTCCATCATCTTTTTTGATTCTATAGGCCACGTACAAAAAAATCGGCGAAAAAAGAAATAACGCTATTAAAGCTCCTCCCCAATCCATCATAGTCTTAATTAGATTTACCGGGTTTCGTGAGGAAGATATCACCGGAACACCATCCACATCACGCATAGAAGCAGTGAAAGTGGTAAGCATGTACATATCGGGAATATAAGAGACCCGCTTCACGCGCATCCCCGCAATATCTAAGATGTGAGCTCGTAGATCTCGCGCACTCGAGGGGATTGCCACAACGACTTCCCCCACGTTCAGATTCTGCTGAATCTCCGCGAAATCTTCCACCCCACCTAGAACAGGAACATCGACCACGGTGGTTCCCCATTTCGCAGCATCATCGTCCAGAAAACCCACAACCTCACAACTCATAAAGGAATGTTCTTTTATCTTTTTGGCGTATAACTCTCCTGTTTTTCCCGCTCCAATAATCAGAATACGCGTTTTAAGGAGTCCTAACCCGAAAAGCAATCGACGAAAAAAGTAACGCCCCACTAAGCACGATGGAGCAAAGAGAGCCGCGCTAACAAAGATAGCAACCCGAGAAAAAGGCAACCTCAGCGTAAAAAGAGCGACAATGACAATCACCGTCGCCGTCACTGAGGCCTTCAAAACTGCCCGCATTTCGTCCCAGAACATCCAACTCTTGAATTCGTAGAGAGAATTGAAAGCGAAACATACCAAGAAAACGCCACTCAAAAAAAGCTTTCTCTCTACCTGTAAAACGCCAGGTATAGAAGTCCACAGGGACAACACGAGTCCCAAACAGACCCAGTAAACACCAAAATCCAGCGCCACCTGGGTCAATTGCACCGTCAAGCGTTTAGCGACATAGAAAGCTGATTGAACAGGAAGAGAATTCAAAGCGGCATCCTCGGTAAAAACATTATCCTTCATGGCTCCTGCGTCCCTTTTGTTTGAGAATTAGTTTGAGAATTAGAAAGAGGTCTCTTCATCGCCACAAAAAATACATTGGGATCAAACGTAGTCCGCACGGCAAAAATGCTGACCATATCCCAACCTTGAAGCCCTTCTTTGTTAAGGATCCCTTCGATTTCGTTCAACTTTTCCACTGTCTCCGCTTTCTTCTGCAGGGGAGTCAAGGAATTCAAAGGCACAATTTTATACTCGTAACGCACAATCTCCTGAGCGTACACAACGGGCAAGCCCATGAAGCCCACAAAAAACACCCCACAAGCCAACACTAAAAAAAACTTTCTCCTCATCGAATAATGACCCCCACTGCCACCGCCACTTTGTAGATAATGTCTATCGTGTCTCGGAGCGACTCGAAAGATTGCCGGTCGGAGTACTTCACAGGAGCGACAATCGTGTCCCCCGGCTCCACCATAGCGGAAAGTCCTTTGGGCGGCATCCATTTTTTACTCGACAAAACACCCGCTCCCCGAGTAAGACGAACGATTGTGCCGTCGGCTTTCATCAGATATAACATTCGCTTGTGAGCAGTACGCAGATACCCGCCCGCCGCGTTGATATAGTCGTTAATTCCCATGCGTGAATTATACACCTGAGACGAAGCAGCATACACCGCTCCCATAATCTCCACAGTGGAAGGCACTTGAGGAATCTGAAGTTGGTCCCCATCCTCCAGTTCTAAGTCCCAAGGCGTCCCTTTAATCGCTTCGGAAACGTCCAGCTTGATCACCACCCGCCCCAGCGCAGGCACGTTTCGAAGACTCTCGATCAGCTCGCGACGGCGTTGGTATTCTTCAGCGCGAGCGGCCGACGCGGAATTGGTCGTCTGTTGTCCCGATACCTCCAGTAAATCTCGTTCCATCTGATCGGCTGTGCGGTTCAATTCCTTACGTTGTTCCTCCGCTACACGGCGACGGGTAAAAACTCCCCCTCTTAAATAAGCCCGAGAGGTAAACCCTCCACTCCGAAGAAGAAGGTCAGAAAGCCGTTCTCCCTTGATCACCGCGTAAGTTCCAGGATGAAGAACTTCCCCTCTGATATTGACCATCCGTTGAGATTCCCAATCGGGGATAATATGCACCAATAAGTAATCGTCTACTTCCAACGTGAGGTTGTGAGCTGGATCCTCGCTCAAAGCGGCGGAGACATCAATCTCGAAACGACTCGTCACAGGCCCAGAGGGGGTGGGAGTAATGCGTGTCAGCTCCGCTCTGTTGGAGGCCGTTATCAACAAACCACCCGCATAGGAAATAAGTTCGCTGATTTTCGTCACACCGGGCACAACCCCATAAGTGCCGGGACGTCCTACAGGTCCTCCAATTTTCACTATGGTGGAAAGATTGATCACAGGGAACAGACGCAGAATATCCCCGTCCGACAAAAGAGTTCCTGACAACTCTTGTACTCCGCCTTCGAAAACGGTACGGTAAGATTGATCTCCAATTTTATAATATTGAATGCGTCCTTTAAAAGTTTGGGCGGAAATGCCCCCTGCCAGATAGAGCAAGTCTTGGACGCGAGTTTTCGTCTTCAATTCATAGACGCCGGGACGCCGAATTTCCCCTGTCAGACCGACCAAAGGCCCTGTGGGAGGAACGAAGATCACATCCTCTGGCAAAAGGCGAACGTCTTTCGTTTTATCCCCTTTCAACAACAAGTCGTACATGTCGAAAGTCGTAATCGTTTTACCTCCGCGTTTCAGCTCGATGCAACGCAAAGTACCGGAATTAGAAGGTCCCCCTGAGGCTAGAAGAGCGTTGACCAGCGTGGCGAAGGAGGAAATCGTGTAAGCCCCTGGGCGTCGAACATCCCCCGTTACATAAACAGTGACAGAGCGCAAGCCCCCCATGGAAACATTCATCTGGTAATCCGTGAAGTAGCGGTCGAAAGCCGCTTTTAAAACCCTTTTCGCCTCTTCCAGGGTATACCCCAACAGGCGAACCGACCCGATATTGGGTACATTAGCAAAACCATCCCGATTAATAGTAACGTTAAAATTCCCCTCTACCATTCCCCAGAGGGTAATCACCAACTCGTCCTCTGGACCTAGGAGATAACCTGCCGTCACCGGCACGGAGTCCACAGGCGCGTAAGTCGAGGGTGACTGACGGAAAAACGACATACCATAGCGAGGAAGTCGTCGTAGCAAAGTACCCACAGGATTTGGCGTAAAATCTGACGCTCCTAAGATTTCGGCGAAATACTGGTTGATCTCCATCTCGCTAGGCCCCTCAGCAGGATCTGAAGCGTTCGTGTCTCCCACATCCAAAGCCGAAGAAGAAGTTTCTCCCTGAACAAAGGTTCCTTCCAAAGGCGCCGCCGCCTCTCCTACGAGTGCTGATGTGGATCTCGCAGAAGTCGTCGATACAACGCCACTCGTCCGTTCTCCAGTCGCCAACGCCGCCGCGTCGGCATGGGGCAAAAAGAACAACAGCGCTCCTATAAATAAAACGCAAAATAAAGCATACTTTTCTTTTATGTTTGGATTGTTCATGAACATAAGCCTCAACTCCTTGCCCTTTGTCGAAAGCCTAGCGGAAAAAATCAAATAAACTCTGAATCTGAGGTTTTGCCGTTTCGGCCGCCTCGAAAGAACAATATTCCTCCAAAAGTTTCCCTACGTTCTTCTTGAGTTCCATCGGTCGTAACTGGGACAACAATCTCTCCGGATCGCGCCAGCTTCCCGGCTCCCTACCTGCGTCAATACGCCATATGGACAACAGCGACACATCCTGGTTCCACACGTGCGAGCTGGATCTATCACCCAACCAGCTCCCCAGCCATTTTTCAGCCGGAATTTCCAAATGAATGCCCGTATTGGTAAAATCCTTGCCAGGACTCAACCGATCCGTTCGAGATATCCAGAACCCCACAGTCGTGTCGTCCCAATGGCGCATTACCGAAACCTTACCTCCCACATCCGTGTCGATGAAACGTCCATAGTCCACCTGCAAATCCAAATCTATATCGGGAAAACTGTATCCCCCTTGAAGCCAGGCTATCGTCCTCCAGGGATCGGCGTTTGGATTGTCGCGCCCCCCCCAATCATAATCAATTTGACCTTCAGCCAAACTGGCAAAAGCAAAAGGATCTCGATCACGAACTACACCCAGACGTACACCGCTCCACCAGCGACCGTTTCGCCCGTAAATCCTCCCCCACAGATTAAGGCCAAACCAATTTTCGTCCAGCCAACCGACCTCGCCTAACGCCCATAAACTGAGGCCGTCTTCATTTTTCGAGTCACTCTTCTTCAAGTTACTCAAGTAGCTGACAACCGCCTGATGAACGCGTGGATCTTCGTTCATATCCGGTTCCCACCAAATGTCCACGTCGCTGAAAAAGGGAACCCTTACATCAGCCACACCACCCCAACCTTTCGAAGAGCGGTTTTCATAGATAAAATCAACACTCCAGCGGTTCTGATAATCATCATCCAGGGTCTGGTCGATACGGGGTTCGTATACAATCATTGCCTTTAGGTCATGTTGAGCCCGCTCTTGCAAAAACCGTTCACTGCGAAAAAGCCATTTTTCCTGATTTTCACCCTTTTTTATATCGAAAAAATCCCTATCCGCCCAGGTGAAAATGGCGGATTCTAGAAGATTTTCCCCTCCCAGATCTCGAACTCGGAGTCCAAAAAGGAGATCGCCTGGAAACTCGGCGCAAATCACCGGCACGCCCCGGACCCGAGGAATCATGAAGACCGCCTCCAAATGTGGAGACAGAGCCGCCGTCACCACCAATACCCGCACCATAGCCTCCGCTTGAGAAGCATGGCCGTAATTTTCATAGGCCACAAAAACCTTCCTGTCGGCCACAGCCACCTCTACATCCCGAACCCGGACAAAGTCCGCCAGGCCCTCGATAATATCCTGGCCCAGTTTCGCGGGGTCCACGTCCTTCCACTGAGGGATGCGTCCGATACCTGGCGCGTCGTAGGCTTTCCCTTTGTCTCGATTTCCAAACAACAGAGGGCCCCTTAGATCGAAACGCTGAGAAAGAGAAATCGCGAATTCTTCGCCCCTCTGCCAACTGAACGCGCCTTCCATACCCCAGGGTGCACTCAAAACAAGCCCCACATTGTATTTTGCGTCAGCCTGTTCAGGATGGGTTTTGTGCCCGCTCGCCTGATCCAACGTGTAATCCATAGGGCTATATTCCGCTTTCAGGGTCAACCAATTCGCAATATCCCAAGAAAACCCACCGAAAAAACCATTCATTCTATCCGTGCCATACCCCATGGACACGGCCCAAGAACCGAAACGCCACGTGGCTACCCCGTACCAGGCTTTCATCAGTTCCGTCCCCATAACATCGGTAACCCCAAAAGCCAGAGAGGGCAGGTAGCCCTCGCGAGAACGATACAACATCGCCTTCAGGTCCAGAGCCTTGTCCATGTAATGCCGTCCTTGACCTTGCACGTTGATCGCGCCACTCGGCGCGACGTATACGTTCTCGAAGGTGGTCAAGCGCGCGTTGATCTCCAGCCAGGGCAACCAGGATAAATCGACGTAGTAAAAATCGTAGGGAAAAGCGTGGGTGTAACCAAAACGACCGGCGCCATCCGTGGACATCTCCGCCGTGGGGTATTCCCACAAGCCCACAAAGCCGGGATTGGCCGCCGTCTCTCCTCCTTCACAGACCCCTTGTAAAAAGATCAAAAAAACTGCTATGCAACAAAAAAGGATCTTGCGCACTTTTCCCACCTATTTCACCCTTGGCGTTTGACAAAATGAAACGGACCTCCATTTCACCTTGACAGCTACATTTTGGTCCGTCTTCAACATCTCTGCTATAGGAATCCCTCAGTGGGACGCCAATGGCTTAACTGGTAACTATACTCCCTGCTTTCTCAGAAGGAGGCCACCGGCTACCGCGAACAACGCGAACAAACCCAAACCTGCGTCGCAACCGCCACCGCTGCTGGCCCTCGTATTAACCGGATCCGTCGGCTCCTCCACTACCTCTTCTGCCCTTGCCAGTATCGGCTCTATCTGGACGCTACCATTCTTCTCACCATCCAGATCATAGAGGCCACCGTCCTCCACGTGCACTACGAGATTGGCGTCATCCGCACCACTGAGGGCTGGAAGTACGTCGCCACTGTTGCTGAGAAAGGTGAATTGTTTCTCTCCCACATCTGTCGAGGCCACATATGTAAATTCCGTTACCGCCGATTCGTCGTCAAGCGCTTTAATGGCTTTGATGGCTGTAGCGTCCCCCGAAGTAACAGCAACATAGTTTCTCAAAATAAGAACAATGCTCTGGTCGATAGTGACCGTCGTCGCAGGCGTAGTAGACGTGGTGTTAGTTTTGGTCAAACCAGACACAAGCGAGCTCTGAGTCATGCTAGTAACAGCATTCACGCTACCACCTACAGTAGTAGTTTGAGTAGTCAGAGACGAAAGAATGACCGTACTGACGACAGACGTAGAAGTAGTCACCGAGCTATAAACAGTATAAACTAGTTCTTGCGCCGTCGTTGTCGTTATCGTCGTCGAGCTCACCGTCGCGGCAACGCTGTTTTGTACCACTGTCGATATATTCGTCATCACTTGTGTCGAAGTTTCCACCGACGTCACCACAGTAGGAGTAGGAATCACCAGATCGACATCGTCCGAAATCGGAACCGTATGCCCACCCGTAGCCGCGTAAGCAGCGCTGCTCACTCCCACCAACGCAACAACCAACAAGAGCCACAATACTTTCTTCATTATGCTGCCTCCTTCTATCCCTCGATCTACGCTATTTTCTGAATTCTTTTCAGCCAGCAAAATCACAAAAATCCCCCCGTCACGCCTAATTCTTCCCCTTGATTTCGTTTCCACTCTTCAACTCCGACCCTGGCATCACATCCTCGACTTGATTACACCTTGCAGACAACATACGCTTCGAATCTCCTCCACTACGCTTTTTCTAGAAAACAGAAAATATATATCTCAGACATATAAGCAAAAATACCCTATTGAACTCTTAATGTCAATACCTGGCTAGCTCAGTACAAACATCTCACTCATTCCAACATCGCTTTATCGGCTATTTTTAATAGAAAAAAACATAGAAAAAACGTTGGTGACAATACTTTCTTATAAATATAACCTAACCGCCAATGCAGAGTTTTTCGACTTGTTCACGAGATAAATCAGCGAATCAAGCAACCTCGTCGATAGTCAGCCCGCCGTTTAACAGATTCTTCGCAACCTTGATTTTGCCTTAGAGTATCCCTTCGAGTTTTCCTTTAAGCTTTCCTTCTTCAGAAGGAAACGATCTGGTTGTGTTCCAGATCCATCTGAAATTTTCGCCTCGCGCGGAAGCTCGCTCGCTCGTCCGCGTCCCGGCTAATGCTTGTCAGAAGGTCGTATGCCATCTTGATCTCCCCCTTCGCGCCTATCACTTTATCCAACAATTCCCTATACCGCGGTTTATTCGCGTAGGCCAGAAAGAACGCCCACATCTCAGCGCTTGTCATTTCATTGACAGGTTTTTCCAACACACGCTTTAGTTTCGACAGCTCCACAAACAGGATATTCACCGCGTCTAGCAGTTCTTCGCCCTCCGCGTTTCGGAAACTAAAACAGTTGAAACAACTTTCGCGTTCCGCAAAAACCGTGTAACCACAGAACGTGATTTGATACGTTCGCGCTAATTTTCCATACGGGACACCGGATCCCTTTTGGGTGGAGTGCAGGTTGCACGCGTTAAAAATCACCCGGTTTCTGATGTTCTTGTGCGCGTTTGCCAGTTTATCGCCCTCCATGGGGTCTGCCTGCATTTCGACCTCGACTTGATCCCCGCCGTCAATCTCGCAACTCACATCGAATCGTTCCCGCTTTTCCCAGACGGCGCTAATGGGAAGTTCGGTGTTCCTCACCGTCACTTCTGTCACGGGCAAACCAATGTTGGAGGCAATAACATCCAGAAGACAGGCCTTGGCGTCTGGATGGGTCAACAGGGTTTTAAACACTCCATCGTCCGACGGAGGAAGAATTTCAGGAACTTCAACGTCAATAAGTTCTTTACGCATGGTATTTTCCCCTCCCTCACAGCTATTATACAGGATTTGACATACTCCCACGACTCAAGTCGTGTGGTTCTAAGATCGACAAAGACAGCCAACCGAAGTGGGTCTTACGTCTTCTCCCTTAAGAATCGATGCCCCGACTCTGCGGATATTCAGCGCCGCATTAATATCGCAATCATGAAAGAAGTCTAACATGAATTTAGAGACACGACAAGAAACAAAAACGAACACCGCTCGTTGGCGGCGTTGTGATTCTCATCCAACGGCTCAACGGCTCAACGGCTAAAGCCCTTGGCTTTCTCATCGCTTTATCGTAAAATGACAATCACGTCCCCGCGCTCTCGTTTCGCGTCAACGTCAAACGTCCGCTAAGGAACGCCCCGTTTTCAGCTCTACCTCCAGAGGGACGTTTAAGGAAACCACCGATGTCATGACCTGGGCCAAAGCCTCCCCTACCTCGCCCGCGCGGCCTGCTGGACATTCGCAGACCAGGGAGTCGTGAATCTGCAAAAAGAGTCGAACCTCCTTGTCTCCCGCGAAACGTTGGTCGAAATCAATCATCGCCTTGCGCGCGATATCCGCGGCCGTTCCTTGGATAGGCGTGTTAACAGCGACACGTTTCAATCCGTTCTTGTCCCCGTTTTTGTCCCGAACCCCCTCCATCGCCTCGTTGATAGGGCGGATACGGCCGAAGAGCGTTTGAGTGTGTCCCCGGACCTGGGCTGCGGCGGCGCTCTCCTCCAGGTATCGCGCGACGCCGGGCAGCGCGGCGAAATAACGAGCAATGATGCCCTTGGCCTCGCCCCGGGCAATACCCAATCGATCCGCGAGGCCGAAAGCGCTCATGCCATAGAGCAGACCGAAGTTAATCATTTTCGCCACGCGCCGAAGTTCAGGCGTAACGTCCTCTGGAGGGGTAGCGAACACCCAGGACGCCGTCTCCCGATGAATGTCGCGGCCTCCTTTGCGAAAGACCTCCTGTAGTCGCTCTTCTCCCGAAAAATGGGCCAATACACGCAATTCAACCTGGGAGTAATCCGCGGCCACAAAAACTCGGTCTGGAGACTCCGGAATCAATCCCTCTTTGAGCCGGCGTGACCAGTTCCCGAACGCCGGCAGGTTTTGCAGGTTGGGGTCCCGGCTGCTCAAACGCCCCGTCCCCGTAAAAGCTGCCTCGAAGGTGGTACGCACCACACCGCCCCCCAGGTTCGCCGCCTTTTGCAGGGGCACGACGAACCCGCTCAACATTTTGGACAACTCCCGATGCTCCAGCATCAGACGAGGAACCTGGGAATAAGGCAGCCCCAGTTCCGCCAGGTCTTCTAACACTGAGGCGCTGGTGGAAAAACCCGTTTTCCCCTTGGTCTTCGCGCCACGAGGAAGCTCCAATCGCTCGAACAAAAGCCACGCCACCTGTTTGGGCGAGTTGAGATTGATCTCCTCCCCCGCCGCCGCGCCGATTTCATTCTCGATGGCAGCGCGACGCCCCTCTAACTCTCGTTGAAGCTCCATAAAAATCTTGGGGAAAAGCCGTATTCCCCCCCGCTCCATCTCTACCAACACGGGGATGAGAGGCAGGTCAATCCGCTCCATCAACTCGAAAAGACCTTCATGGCGTCGGATCTCCCTGTTCAAATCTCGAGCCGCGCGCCAGAGAAGGGGCGCTTTCGGGATTTCTGGAGATTCCGGGAATACTTGGGGATAGAGATCTTTCAGCGCGTGGGAGGGCTTATCGGGGTGAAGCAGGTAGTGGGCGGTCTTCAAATCCCAAATCTCACACGACTCGAACTGCCGCGGCCCCAGGCAGGCGGCCAATTCTTTGTAGTCGTTCACAAAAAGTTTCTTGCCCGCGAGTCGCGCCCCAAAATCGCTCCCCAGTTCGAGCCCCTGAACCAGAGCATAATGGCCCTGGGCATCGGCCAGCTGCAGTTCCACAGCTCCTGGGTCAGGAGGATATTTCCCCGAATGTGACAACAGAACCGCCAGCTCCACCGCGTTGAGCAGACTTTTAAAATCTACTTTCTCTAAAGGCATTTCCTCGACACTTTCGACTCTCGTCTTTTCGATCCCTCTGGCTTCCCCAAACTCCTTCTTGTTAGGTTCCGTTTTTTCAGACGCCTCCTCGGAAAAGCCTAGAGTCCGTTCGGAGAGTTTCTGCAGTTTATCCAATAACTTTGCCAGCCCCAGGCGCTTGCAAAGGACCAATGCGTCCTCCAGGTTAGGCGGGCTTTTTGGCGCAACGCGGGACATGGGAAGATCCAGCTTCAGACGGATCAGCTCCCGGCTTTGGAAAGCGCTCTCTTTTCCCGCCGCCAGTTTTTTGTCCACAGCCGACTTGGGCGCGACTTCCAAAGACTCGAAAAGCCTTTCAAGGGTATGGGACTCCCCTATCAACCGAAGGGCGCTCTTCTCCCCAATGCCCGGAACGCCCGGTACGTTGTCCGAGGCATCGCCCCGCAGAGCTAGATACTCAGGCATTGAAGAGGGCGGAAACCCGAACTCTTCCGTAAAGACCATCTCATCGTAGGTCTTCAGCGTCGTGATGCTCTTTTGGGGACGCAGGATTCTGACACCAGGGCCCAGTACCTGAAACAAATCCTTGTCCGAAGTGACGATGACCGCCTCCTGACCGTCCCGAGCGACAGCTAGAGCCATAGACGCAATGACGTCATCGGCCTCTACACCGGACTCCATGACGACAGAGTAGCCCAGTAAGGTCAGCAGTTTCTTCAGCAGGGGAACCTGGGGCTTGAACTCCTCAGGGGTTGGTTTGCGCTGGGCTTTGTAATCTTTATAAAGCTCATGGCGAAAGGTAGGCCCCGGCGCGTCGAAAACCACAACACAGGCGTAAGGGGTCACGTCATTTTCCACCTTTGTCAGCATATTGATGAAGCCCAGGATCGCGTTTGTCGGCGTTCCATCCGGTGCGTTTAAGATAGGTACAGCATAAAAGGCACGAAAAGCAAGACCGTGCCCATCGACGATCAGTATTTTATTGTTCATTTTCAATTCTTCTCTCATTCTCCCATTCTCCGCATTCGTAATGATAATACTCCCCGTCGGGAAAGCTCAACGTCAGCGTTACCTCATCTGGCGTCTTTTTTGTCGTTTCCCAGTAAATGATCCTCGCGTTCGGGAATTTTATCGATATCGCACTTCCAAATTGCACTTCCATATTGCACTTCCAACTCTCGATATTGCACTTCCAACTCTCGATAACAAGTTCTGTTTCTCTGAGCTTAAACGTTTCGTTAGGTTATAATAACGCATTATCGCGACTCGGCAAACCGGCGGAAGCATGCCACGCAATAAGCATGCCACGCAATTAAAGAAGAGCGACAGAAGAGCGATAGAAAAGCGATAGAAGAGCGGCAAGGGAGGACAAAAAATGGAGACACGTGTACGCTTTGCCCCGAGCCCCACGGGCGCGTTGCATATCGGGGGTGGGCACACCGCGCTTTTTAACTGGCTGTGGGCGCGGCACACGAAGGGCAAGTTCGTCCTTCGCATAGAGGACACGGACAGAGAGCGCTCCACCCAAGAATACGAAGAAACCATCATGTCCGGTATGAAATGGTTGGGGTTGGATTGGGACGAAGGGCCGGACCGCGGCGGCTCTTATGGTCCCTATCGTCAATCCCAAAGGATGGAGCTTTACCGAGAAAACGCGGAGAAGCTGGTAGAAGAAGGGCAGGCTTATGGGGAAAACGGCGCGATCCTCTTCAAAGTCATGCCCAACGTGGAACTTTCCTTTGACGACGTGGTCTACGGGCGCATCGAGACCTTTAGCGACGGCTTGCGGGAAAGGGAGTCAGAAAAACTCAAGGATATCGTCTTGATCAAGGGAGATGGTATGCCTACCTATAATTACGCCGTCGTTATCGATGATCATTTCATGAAAATAACCCACGTCATCCGCGGTGAGGACCACATCTCGAACACGCCAAAACAACTTTTGCTCTACAAGGCTTTCGGGTGGGAACCTCCTCTTTTTGCGCACCTGCCGATGATTCTGGGCAAGGACAAAAAGAAACTGAGCAAACGACATGGAGCCACCAGCGTCTACGAATATCGGGATATGGGCTACATGCCGGATTCCGTTTTCAACTTCTTGGCCAACCTGGGTTGGTCCGCCGGCGACGACGCCAACGGCGTCGCAAGAGAAATTTTTGACCGTAAGGAGGCGGCGGAGCTCTTCGAGCTTTCCCGCGTGACGCGCAAGCCCGCCGTCTTCGACCCCGACAAGCTGAATTACATCAACCAAGAACATTTGAAACGTATGAACCCTACAGCGAGACTCGAATTGATAAAGCCTTTCTGGAAAGAGAGGGGTTTGCCCGTCGAAAGCCACGACGACACCTACTTGGCCGAGGCCCTCACCTCAATGGGAGGACGCGGACAAACCGCCAAAGAACTGGCTGGGTTCTCAGACTATTACGTATCCTTCGAGCCTGTAAAGGAACGTTGGAAGCCCGACGAGATTTCGGATGAACTGCGCGAAAGACTGAGGGAGTTTTTCGCCGCCCTTCTGGGCGAGCCCGACTGGACTTCGGAGCGCCTGGAAGCTCGCGCTAGGACCTGGGTGGAGGAGAAGGGCGTCAAAATGAAGGACTACGCCATGACCTTGAGACTCGCTTTGACGGGAATGAAGGTCAGTCCCGGCGTCTTCGAGGTAGCGCTTCTACTGGGCCGTGACGAAGTCGAACGCAGGCTATCGTTTTACGGGTTGGCGTGATTAATACTTATTAATACTTATTAATAGTTATTGATCGTTGGCGTGATAATTGGTGTGATTGATAAACGTATATCGGGAGGTCGCGATGTCTAAAGAAAACGCGGGCGTTGGTAACAAAGTGCGGTACGACGAATCTATTCTGACCGATTATGACGTTTTTCTCTTCAAACAAGGGACGCACTATACCCTGTACGAGAAACTAGGAGCCCACAAGATTACCTCTAAAGACGGGGTAGAGGGCGTTTGTTTCGCGGTCTGGGCCCCCAACGCGCAATCAGTGAGCGTCGTCGGCGACTTCAACGGGTGGAACCCCACCGCTCACCCCTTGACCATTCGCGGGGATGGAAGCGGGATATGGGAGGGTTTCATCCCCGGCCTTGAAAAATGGAATCTCTACAAGTTTCATATCAAGAACAGCCTGAGCAGTCACAAGGAAAAGTTGGACCCCTTTTCGACACTGTTTGAGGTGGCGCCTCGTACTTCATCCATCCTCCACTGGCCCGACTATCAATGGAATGACGGGGAATGGATGGCTGCCCGCGGAAAATACACCTCCCTTTCCGCGCCTTGGTCCGTGTATGAGGTGCACCTGGGTTCCTGGAAACACAATCCAGACGACGAGCTCTCCCTTTCCTACCGGGATCTGGCGGAGGAACTTCCCCGCTACTGCTTGGAGATGGGGTTCACCGCTGTGGAGATGCTGCCGATCATGGAGCACCCCTTTTACGCTTCCTGGGGCTACCAAACCCTGGGGTACTTCGCGCCCTCCAGCCGGTTCGGAACCCCGGAGGACTTTATGTATCTGGTGGACAAGTTGCACCAGAGCGGCTTGGCCGTGATCCTGGACTGGGTCCCCAGCCACTTCCCCACCGACGATTTCGGACTGGCCCGCTACGACGGAACGGCTCTCTATGAACACGAGAGCCCCCAGAAGGGCTTTCACCCCGACTGGGGCAGTTATATTTTCAATTACGGCCGAAACGAGGTCCGAAGCTACTTAATATCCAGCGCTGTCTACTGGCTCGACCGTTATCATGTGGACGGGCTGCGTATCGACGCCGTGGCCTCGATGCTATACCTCGACTACTCCCGTAAAGATGGGGAATGGGAGCCCAACATCTATGGTGGTCACGAAAACCTGGAGGCCATCGCCTTTTTGCGTGACCTGAACAAAGAGGTGTACGGACGTTTCCCCGAAGTCCAAACCATTGCGGAAGAATCCACGGATTGGCCTATGGTGTCTCGTCCGGTGTTTCTAGGTGGCCTGGGGTTCGGCATGAAGTGGAACATGGGCTGGATGCACGACATGCTCGCCTACATGAGCCACGAATCTATTCACCGCAGTTATCACCACAACCAGCTCACATTCAGCATCTGGTACGCCTTCAGCGAAAACTTCATGCTCTCGATCTCCCACGACGAGGTGGTTCATGGTAAATTGTCGCTGATCAACAAAATGCCGGGTGACTGGTGGCAGAAACGCGCTAACCTGCGTCTTTTGTTGGGGTATATGTGGACCCATCCTGGGAAAAAACTGCTCTTCATGGGGAGCGAATTTGCCCAAGGACTGGAGTGGAACCACGACACTGAACTGGAGTGGCACCTGTTGGACAAACCGGATTTTCAGGGTATACAACAATGGGTGAAGGACCTCAATTCTGTGCTGCGTCGATATCCGGCTCTCTACGAGCGGGATTTCTCCCGGAATGGCTTCCGCTGGGTCGATTGCTCCGACTGGCAGAAGAGCGTCGTAGCGTTCCTACGTAAGGGAGAAAAAGAAGGAGACGAGATTCTGGCCGTGGCGAACTTCACGCCCCAACCCCGCGATCATTATCGCATCGGGGTTCCCTGGGGCGGTTTCTGGACGGAGATCCTGAACAGCGACTCTACAATCTACGGAGGCAGCGGAATAGGCAACGCGGGAGGAATGGAGGCCGACCCCGTTCCCTGTCACGGACAAGGTTGGTCTCTTCCCTTGACCTTGCCTCCCTTGGCTATCGTCGTTTTTGCCGCGTCTCGAAAGAAGGAGGATTAATCCATGCCGCGTTATATCTGCGTGCACGGCCATTTTTACCAGCCGCCTCGTGAAAACCCCTGGTTGGAGTTCGTGGAAGCCCAGGAATCGGCCTCGCCTTGGCATGACTGGAACGACCGTGTCACAGCGGAATGTTACCGGCGTAACACCGCGTCCCGCATTCTAGATCATCAGGGAAATATACGAAAAATCTGCAATAACTATTCTCGCATGAGTTTCAACATAGGACCCACCCTTTTGTCCTGGCTGAAGGAGAACGCTCCTTTTTCTTATCAGGGCATTCTTGACGCAGACGTTAAGGGAATGGAGCGTTTTTCGGGCCACGGTCCGGCTCTGGCCCAGGTCTACAGCCACATGATCATGCCTTTGGCTAACCGGCGGGATAAAACCACTCAAGTCAAGTGGGGCATCCGGGATTTTGAAAGTCACTTTGGCCGCGCACCGGAGGGTATGTGGCTGGCCGAGACGGCCGTAGACACGGAGACCCTCGACGTGTTGGCTGAGAATGGAATCCGTTTCACCATTTTGGCCCCTAAGCAGGCCAGCGCGGTGCGCCCTTTGGGAAAAGGAATAGACAAAGGGATGGACAAAGCGTGGCTCGACGTCAAATGGGAAAAAATAGACACCGGAATGCCCTATCTCTGCCGCCTTCCCTCCGGGCGGAATATCACCCTTTTCTTCTATGATGGACACCTATCTCAGGCCATTGCTTTTGGAGGGCTTCTGTACGACGGGGGCAACTACGCCAGACATTTGATCGAGGCCCAACCCGATGGCACCTCCGCCACACTCTCACACGTGGCCACGGACGGCGAATCCTACGGTCATCACCATCGCAACGGAGATATGGCCCTCGCCTACTGCCTGAATACCATCGACGAGGCACACGAGGCCGAATTGACGATTTATGGCGAATTTCTGGAGAACAACCCGCCCACTTACGAGGTGCGCATCGTGGAAAACTCCTCCTGGAGCTGCACCCACGGGGTGGAACGGTGGCGCAACGACTGCGGCTGCTCAAACGGAACCCCAGGCTATCATCAAAAATGGCGGAAGCCCTTGCGAGACGCTCTGGATTGGCTGAGGGATAAACTCGCCGTGCTGTTCGAGTACGAGGGCGCCAAATACCTGAAAGACCCCTGGGAAGCCCGCGAGGACTACATCCAATTGATCTTGAACCGCTCCCCTGAAACGGTGGACCAGTGGATCGCCGCTCACGCCTCGCATCCCCTGACGGAGGAAGAAACGGTCTGTGTTCTGAAGCTCATGGAGAGCCAGAGATCTGCTATTTTGATGTACACAAGCTGCGGTTGGTTTTTCGATGATATATCGGGCCTGGAGTCCACTCAAATTCTGCGTTATGCGGCGCGCGCCATAGGTCTGACACATAGCCTGACCGGTCTGGACTTCAACTTGAAGTTTGAGCGCCTGCTAGAAAAAGCGCCCAGCAACATCCCGGAGCTCATGAATGGCAAGCGGATCTATGAACTGTTGGTGAAGCCGTCACAGATTTCTTTTGAAAGGATGGCCGCCCATTACGGTATGCTCGCGTTGTTTCCTGACTTGATCTCTGGCTTGGAGTCTGACCGAGAGGGGGGAATCTCTGTTGGCTGTTGGAACATGACGGGGCGCGTGACGCGGGAGCCGGTTTCCTCCCCCAACTCCCAGGCTTTCGCTGCCGGAGAAGTGGAGATCGTCTCCAGTGTCACGAGGGAGAGAAAATCCTTCATTCTCGCCGCCAACCACCGGCAAAAAACCTCAGTGATCTGCGGCGTCGCCCCCAACTCGGAAGAGACACGAAAAGAGTTGTTGGAAGACACGAAGGCGCTGAGAGAGATTTTCGCCGCGTCCAATAACGAGAAGATGGTGAAAAACTTCGACCACAAACTTTTTTCGCTGCGCCATATCCTACATGACGCTCGAAGGGCTTTACTCGCTCAACTGTTGCGGCGCGACGTCGCGCTCATCGAAGAGAGCCTCCACACCGTGGTGCACGATTACGACAATCTCTTCGAGTTTCTGGCGACTCTGGGAGTCAATGCGCCTGACGTGATTCGCTCCGCCGCGGGCATCGCCTTGACCGCCGATATTGTTCATGGATTGGAGACGAACATTCCGGACATCCAGGGACTGCGCCGCAATATATCCCTCACCAAGCAGCGGAACGTTCCCCTGGACAACGCTCAGATCACCGTGGTCCTCCAAAAATGGACTGTGGAAAGGATGACGGAACTTCATGAATCGCCGTCGAATCCCGCCGCCATCGAACGGCTCAACGACATCCTCGCGTTTTTTTTGGGCGAACTTGCGTGGAACATAGACCTGTACGAGATTCAGAATCTCTACTTTGCTGCCCAGAATAAACTGCGGATACAGACCTCTCTTCAGTCACCTTCCCTTTCGCCCGACGTTCGTGCTTCTTTTCAGAAACTGGGCAAAACCCTCCGGTTCTCCGACTATTTCACCCGGATATAGCCCCATTTCCCGTCGCGCTCTACGGCGGCCGCTCCCTCGCTGAAGGGTCGCGCGTTGTCGTAGAGCGCCGCAATCTCCAACTTTCCTGTCAGATCGATGTAGCCCCACCGGGCATTCGTGGCAACGGGAGCGAGGCCGTCATTAAAGAAGCCCGCCCCATGAAACCGCCTCGGAATGATTTCCTTGCCGGCGGCGTTGATGTAGCCCCAATCGTTTCTGTTCCAGGAACCACAAACGGGGGCCAGGGCGTTGCTAAACCTCCCTCCCTCGTCGTAGGTGGGCCGCACCACGAAACGGCCAGATCGATCAATGTACCCGATCTTTCCCTCCAGTTCCACCGGAGCTAAGTAATTCTCTGCCTTGCCCGCCCGACTGAAAGCTCCGGCTCGGACAAAACGCGGCTCAATCAGCATACGGCCCCGGATGTCAATGTAGCCCCACAACCCGTCCTTTTTGACGGGAGCCATACCGCCGGAAAAATCTCCCGCGCCCTCATAGCTGGAGGGAATGGCGAATCTCCCATTGGGGTCGATGAACCCCCACTGTCCGTTGGTTTGGACAGCGGACAGTCCCTCAGAAAAAGAAGACGCCTGCTCGAAAGTTTTCCCATCGAAAACGGGGTTCCCTCGAACATCGATAAAACGGTCGCCCACGAAAGCGACTCCTTCGGAAAAAGGCCCCACGTCGGGAACACGATACTCGAAGGAAACGGCAACTCGCCCCGTGAGATCAATGTAGCCCCACTGGTCATTTGACTTCACGGCGGCTAGTCCTTCGCTGAATTCCCTGGCGTCGGCGTATTCAAAATCAACAAAAATACGGACCTCTCGCGCCTCCGCGCCTCCCAAGAAGTCACTTGCCAAAAACACCAAAAACGCCAACGCGGCCACACCTACTATACGGTACCTCGATTTTTCTCGACCCATCGCCTTCTCTCCTTTCTATAATAATATAGGCTCTATATATAGGCGACGCCGCGAGCGACGAGCCGCACTGTGCCTGTGATCGACAGAAGCGAAAAGGTCTCGTCTTTCCACCGCGCCTCCACCTCTAGAATCCCACCCGGCTGCGATACCTGAGAGATAAGGTTGCCCCGGCCCTTCGCCGCTAGATACGCCCCTACGGCAGCCGAGCCACTACCGCAACCTCGCTCCCACACCAGGCTTACTCCCGCTCCTGAGAGCGGTTTGACACTGACCAGCGGATCGATGCGACAGGCTTCCTCATCAAATAAAATAATCCCAAAGGCATCCGCGCAGATTCGCATTCCCCACTCCTGAACGACACTCTCAGCCATTGTTCGCGGGTCGAGTCCAAATCTGGCGACGGGCACGATAACATGAGTGATGCCAGGCAGGACGACGGCGGTGAAGTTTTCCTCAGCGCCATTGACCGGCAGGACGATGTCAACAATCTTCTCCGGCGTTGGCATTCGCAGGGTACAAAAAAACGCGCCGCCGTCGGGACAAACGGAACACTCGACCAACTCGTTCGCGCCGGAGACCTCCAGAGGGACGAGGACGCGCGTTCCGTCTGGGGTGTTTTTCAGCCACGCCAAATACGTCGCGAGTCCCATCGTAGCGTTACCGCAAAACTCTCCACCCGCCATCTGGAGCCGTGCCCAGGCCGCGCTGTCCTGCGGTGCGGGGCGTTCGATAAAGCCTGTTTGTTCGGCGTGCAGGCTTTCGTAGCGCATAAGATAGCCCGCAATCTCAGGGTACCGTTCGCGCTCAATGGGGCTCTCCACCAAAATGGTCATGTTTTGGGTGGGATTTAGCTTGACAAACTGTACTTCCAAGTTTAAACGCCTCCTTTTCGGTTTCGCGCTTACGCGGTTCCATTTTATCAATATTTATCAATATTTATCCATTCGAGCAAAAGAACTACGTATCTAACACCTTTCCCATTGCCGATTTCACGGTAAACGGGTAAAATACCTTTCAGTATTGGGATATCAATGCGGCGCTGAATATCCGCAGAGTCGGGGCATCGACTCTTAAGGGAGAAGACGTAAGACCTACTTCGGTTGGCTGTCTTTGTCGATCTTAGAATCACACGACTTTAGTCGTGGGAGTATGTCAAGAGGTGACAGCATCATGCCGATGACGAAACGCAACATCACTTGGGAAGGTTCAATCTTGTCGTTTGGGGTTCTATTTTTGGTTTTATTTATAAGCACGGTTTGGGCTGCCTCCGTGGACGTTGTTCAGCAAGATATTTTGGCTTTGGAGTACCGGTTGAGCATCGATCGAACCTCTGTGAGCGACGCCGCCGAGCGAGAAAGGCTCTTTCTCCGCCTCATTGAGGAGTGTCCAAAAACGGAGGCCGCGGAGGAGTCCTATTGGGCTTTGTCAAACCTCTACCTAGATGACTTTGACGAACCTCAGGAGGGCAAAGCGCGAGAGATTCTAGAGAGCTTTTTGAAACGCTATCCGGCGTCCCAGTGGGTTTCACATGTGGAAAGCCGCCTCTCCTGGCTTCAAGGTAAGGAATAGAAGCGGGGAAGAAAAATCAGGAATCAGTTTCGCCCTTCTTTTCCGTTGGGGAGAGGAAGGGCGAAATGTTTGCAGATCGGGAGTGTAAATAAATATGAGCCAAATAGGAACGAACACTGTCATACGAGCTCTGTCGGTTTATCTGCCAGAGAAGGTCTTGGACAACGCGGAGCTGGTCCGCCAGTTTGGGAATTGGACCGAGGAGAAGATCTTCAACAAGACAGGCGTCATCCGGCGTCACGTCGTGGATGGGGAATTGGTTTCCGACCTTGCGACGAAGGCAGGGGAGAAGTTGCTGACGGAGCACGACGTCCATCAGGAGGAGGTGGATTTTCTCCTACTCTGCACCGAATGCCCCGACTATTTTTTGCCCGCCACGGCCTGCGTTGTCCAGAATCGTCTCGGTTTGCGAAAAAACGTGGGCGCGCTGGACTATAATCTAGGCTGTTCGGGGTACATCTATGGGTTGGCGCTGGCGAAGGGCTTGATTGCCGCCCGCGTGGCTCGGAAGATCTTGCTGATTACGGCGGATACCATTACCCGAGTGATACACCCCAAGGACAAAAGCACCCGCGCTATTTTTGGGGACGCCGCTGCGGCTACGCTGCTGGAGGCATCTCAGGAGGAAGGAGTGGGGCTTTTCGAGCTGGGCACCGATGGAAGCGGAGCAAACAAGTTGATAATTCCCGCAGGAGCTTGGGCTTGCCCCTCCTCATCCGAGACGCGCCAGGAGACGGCCAACCGCTGGGGTAATGTCCGCACTCCGGAAAACCTCTACATGAACGGGCCGGAGGTCCTGAGCTTCACCCTCGAAGTAGCGCCTCCTTGTTTCGACTCGATCATGAGGCTGAACGGCACGAGTCTTTCCGAAATCAAGTTCGTGGTTCTACACCAGGCTAGTCGCATGTTGCTCGAAAAAGTGCGCGACGCTCTGGAGATCCCCCAAGAAAAATTCGTCTTCGACATCGAGAACCATGGCAACACAACTAGTTGTACCATACCCATTGCTCTGCGTGACATTGAACTCACGGGGCGATTGAAGAAAGGCGACAAGGTGTTGATCATGGGCTTCGGGGTGGGGCTGTCCTGGGGAGGCACAGTGTTGACGTGGCAGTGATTTCGCGGTGATTTTGAGAAGTCTTTATATTAAGAAAGTAGGTGTATGTCTATGGAAAACGAGGCGATCAAGACGATATTGGCGCGGCGGAGTGTGCGCCGCTACGAAAACAAACCAGTGGACCGGGAGAAAATCGATAAGATTTTGGAGTGCGCCTCAGCAGCCCCTAGCGCAAACAACTTCCGTCCTTGGCATTTTGTCGAGGTGACAAAGCGTGAGGCCCTCGACGTTCTGGCGGATATTCATCCTTACGGGAAGATGCTGGCTCAGGCACCTTTAGCGATCATTGTCTGCGCGGAAAAAGAAAGGCAGGGCAGCCCCGACGTCTGGTGGGAGCAGGATTGCAGCGCTGCTATGGAGAACATTCTGGTATCGGCCACGGCTTTAGGTTTGGGCAGCGTTTGGCTTGGCGTTTATCACCACGAGGCGAGCGGTTTTCCGAACAAGATCCGCGGCCTTTTGGGGATTCCCTCTCATATTCAAGTTATGGGCATTGCCGCCATCGGTTACGGCGCAGAGGAGAAACCCTCTCATCAGGGCATCGACCCAGCCCGCGTCCATCAAGAGCGCTGGTAGGAAACTCTAGGAAACTCACGGAGTCTTGACATAATGTCGCTCAGTGGGATTATGCCGGGTGTAACAAAAGAACTGAGCGACAAAAAACTGGCGATGGTGTTTCACAGACTGAAACTGATTGGCTATGTTCTTCGCCGGCATTTGCCGCAGGAGGAAATCGGTCACTTATAATTTTCCACGTCAATACCCACGATCTTGGAAAGCCCTGCCTCCACCATCGTCACGCCGTAAATCAGATCCGCCCGCTCCATCGTAGTACGTCGATGGGTCATGATCAGAAGCTGCATTCTCTTCGAATACTCCTTCGCCAGCTCGGCGAAACGGATCAGGTTATACTCGTCCAGGGCGGCGTCTACCTCGTCCAGAACGGCTAAAGGCATACGCGCCACCTCCAAAGCAGCGAAAAGATGCGCTATCGCTGTCAAAGACTGCTCCCCTCCCGAAAGCTGTGAAATATTCTGCAACCGCTTTCCTGGAGGCCGAGCGTGGATCTCGACACCCCTGTCCCAGATCGTCCCTTCCTCCTGCAAGGTCAAGTGTGCTTCCCCTCCCATGAAAAGCCGCTGAAAAAGAGAGTTGAAACGATCGTCGATGTCGCTCATCGCTTGGCTAAACAGGTTTTCCACCTGATTGTCCGTTTCGTCGATTAAATTCCTCAGTTCCTCGACCCCCGTGCTAACGTCCTCCGACTGTTCCGTCAGATAATCGATACGCTCGGTCAAGGACTCGTCCTCGGAGAGCGCTCCCAAGTTGTACGTCCCCAAAGCCCGCAATTCTCGATCAAGGCGACGTATAGTTGTGACCAGATCTCGGGAACTCCCTTCTCGCTCACTCTCGGCACGAGAGGCTTCGTGAGCGTCGTAGGGGTACTTTTCGTCCCAGTCTTCTCTCAGTTGTTCCGCCTCTGCTCGGGTGGAGGCGACGCGCTCCTTCAGAGCCCCGATATCCGTGACATTGGTCGTCAGGTTGACCTCTGCCTTTTGTCCGTGAGCGCGGAGTCGCTGCAAACGGTTGTGTGCCCTGCGGGCCTTGTTGCGCTCCTCCTCCAACGTGGCGTGAATGCTCAATATCTCTTTCCAGACGGCGAACTGCTCGCGCCCCAGTTCCGAGAGCTGTTTTTTCAGACCAGCCTCCTCTGATCGACCTCCTTCGAGTTCGGCTGCAATGGAGGCCATGCGGTTTTCCAGGTCACCGTGTTCCCTCTGGATGCGAACGAGCATATTCGCTGTTCCCCGCAAACGTTCTTCGAGCACTTCGACATCGGCGTGAATCCCCCCCAGGGAAAGTCCTCCAATCCCTATCAGTGTCTCGTCGGCTCCTCCGTCGGTTCCGGCAAATTCGGCGATTCGGGCCTCAAGTTCGACGATTTGTGCTTCGAGTTCCGAAAGCTCCCTACCGATGAGGGCAATTTCCGCTTCGGACGAACTTTTTTCTTGTCCGACGCGCTCGATCTCGGAAACCAAACCCGCAAGGGACCGCTGAGATGTCAAGAATGCGTTCTTGTTCCGCATCACCTCCGTCCCAAGAGCCTCTCGGTCCTCGGCCGCCTTCCGCTCCTGCTTTTCCGCTCGGGCGAGTTCCGATTCCAAGCTCTTGATCTTTTGCGTCAAGGCGTCGACGCGGACAGAAAGTTCTGTCACCTTTTGATTGTGGCTGATGGCTCCCCCGCTTTGCCGAGCGCGGCCGCCGCTCACCGTGCCAGCCGGAGAAAAGACTTCCCCTTCGAGGGTCACAATAGGGAACTTGGCGCCGTCCTTGAGCATGCCGCTGCCCAAGGCATAATCGCTCACCACTAAAAGGTCTCCCAGCAAATGTTGCAAGACCGGTGCCCAAGGGGAACGGGGCGTGATGATTTCGATGCCCCACCCCACCACGCCCTTCAAGGGCAACCGAAAATGAGCGTCCGGGAAACGGGGGCGGCACCGCTCCAAGGGCAAATACGTCACACGGCCGGCCCGGCGCTGTTTTAAAAGCTCAATACCCTCCTGGGCCTCGTCGAAAGTACGCACCAAGAGCCAGAACTGCCTCCCGCCCAAGTAAGCCTCCAAGGCAGGTGCTACGTCGGGGGGACAGGAAAAGGCCTCAGCGACGACCTCGGGTTTCGATTTCATTCTCCCCAGTCGGGCGGCGGAGAGTAAAAGGCGTGTGGGCTCCGGGTAAATGGAAGCTTCTGTATTCTCTTTGACCGCGTCCAGTTCCGCTTTTTGAGTAACCAACTCGCGTTTCAATTGTCGCAAATTGGCGGAGTATTTTTGGCAAGTGGCGTAAATATCGGAGTGCTCCAAAGTAAGTTGTTCATGACGTTTTTCGAGAACTTCCAACTCCTGGGCAAATTTTTCTACCGCGGCGGCTATCGCGGCGCGGTCTGCTTCGAGGCGCACAAGGTCTTTTCCGTACTCATCCTGCGACGAGGATAGAGCTTTCAGGCGCGCCTCTAATTTTGAGCGCGACACAGTCTTCTCGGCGTGTTCGTTCTGTATTGCTTGACGGCGAGCTCGCTCCCGTTCAGCAACGGCCCGGTTTTCCTCCAGGCGGCGCAGCGCGTCTTCGAAGGTGGCGCGTTTTATCTCAAGTTCCTGCTTCAGCGCCGACTCCTCGTTTTGTGTTTTCTCCATTTCCGTCCCCACAGAGGCCAATGTGGCGAAAGCGCGCTCCATCTCGGTTGCAAGGTCACGACGATCCGAGAGAATCCCCTTGACCCCGGTCGCCGCGGAAAAAGCCTGTCGCCGCAAAGTCTCTTTCCGTCCGGTCAGCTCCCGTTCCCTTGCGAGAAAAAACTGCTCGTCGAAGCCCTCGTTACGCAGTTTTTCCTCCATCCTAAAAATGGCCGCGTGCCAAAAATCTTTCCATTGGGCAACAAGGTCTCCATGCTCCATGATCAATTGAAGCTGACTTCGGTACTCCTGTTCTTTTTTTTCGAGGGTGAGACGGCGTGAGAAATAAAAATCCCGTCGGACATTTTCCAGGTTGTCTAGAATCCCCTTGGCCTCAACCGCGACCATCACCTCGGGTTCGATCTCCCCGCGGCGGGCCTCCAGCTCCGAAACCAGGGTAGAGATACGCCGCATCTCGATCAAGGCGCTTTCTAGCTTGAGGTGGGTCTCTTCTCGGCGCTTTCGGTAGCGATCAATGCCAAAAAGCAACTCCAAATGACGGCGACGCTCCATTGGGCGCTGATGGATCGCCTCGGAAACCTCGCCTTGTCCTATAAAAGCGAAACTATCCCCTTCGAGCATGAAACGCGCCTTGAAGTCCGTCAAATCCTGTAATTTTATTTTTGTTCCATCGACTTGCAAAAGGGAACCGTTCTCCGCCGTGTACTGCCTACGAAGGATAGACGTGAGAGGGGAAGAAAAGGAAGAGGTGGAAGTAGCGGATTGTTTCAGTTTCAACGCAACCTTCAACGCAACATCTGCTTCTTTTGCGGGGTTCATAGAGGCGCTACCTTGGAAAATCAAGTCGCTCTGACGCGCAATGCGCAACGTTCCCGGACTACCTTCCCCCAGTACCCAGCGCAGAGCGTCCAGAATGTTGCTTTTACCGCTGCCGTTGGGGCCGACAATGGCCGTCAGCCCATCGGAAAAGGAAAACTCGCAGCTCGTGCCGAAACTTTTAAACCCCTTAAGACGAAGAGACTCGATAGACAACTGTCGTGCTCTCCCGTTGCTCCATCTGTTTCGCCCGGTGTTCGATCGCCTCGCGGGTTCCCTGAGCCTCGATGCGATAGCGGCTCCAGACGAAGTCGGGAATCCCGGCGATCAGGATCTTACGACCCAGCTCCTCTTCCCAGAAGGCAAGGTAAGTATCGTTTACGTACTGGGCCACTGCGGAGTTGGCCTGAAGGAGAACGGCCTCGGATTTGTTGGCGTGTCCGACCTTACGCAGAAAACGTTTCATGGACATGGCCACCGTGTCCTCCCGCAAAACCCAGCCGTTGTCATTGCAAAACGGACAACCTCGTGTCAAGACAGATTTCAAGTCCGGGCGACCTCGTTTACGGGTGAGTTCGACCAATCCTAACTGTGTCATGCTGAAGACGCGAGCGCGGGAACGATCAGACTGAAAGACCTCCTCCAATCGCGTCAAAAGCATTTGACGGTCCTCTTCAAACTCCATATCGATGAAGTCGATAACGACAATACCGCCGATGGCGCGTAAACGTAATTGACGTGCTATCTCGTCCGCGGCTTCAAGGTTCGTATCAAGGACCGTGTGACGCATGTCCATGCTACCTACATATTTGCCTGTGTTGACGTCGATGACCGTCAGAGCCTCGGTGTGCTCGATCACAAGATAAGCGCCCGACCGCAACCAGACCTTTCTTTCGAGGGCCTGCTCGATCTCGCGCTCTATGCCGTAATACTCGAAGATGGGTACCATTCCATGGTAAAGGGTGACGTCAGGACGCCCATCTTCGTAGAGCATAGACACGAAGTCGCTCACGTGCTCAAATTCGTCCTCGCCGTCCACTAAAACCTCGTCGATGTTGCCGTGGATTTCGTCCCGCAGCACTCTACCCAGAAGCCCAATGTCTTTGTACAAAAGACATGGAGCGGACTGACGTGCAGCGTTGTGCTCGATCTCGCGCCACAAAGACAGGAGAAACTCCACATCCTGTGCCAGGACATCTTCGTCGATACCCTCGGCGGCGGTGCGGATGATGATGCCAAAGTCGTCGCCCCGCAAGTCTTTGGCAAAATGCCGCAAACGCTTCCGTTCTTCCTCACTGGCGATACGCCGAGAGACCCCTGCCTCTTCCCCGTGAGGAATCAGAACGAGGTATCGACCCGGAAGGGAAAGGCGCGGTGTGACTCGGGCGCCCTTGTTTTTGCGGGCGGTTTTCGTCACTTGCACCACCAACTCCTGGTTGGGCGTAACATCGATTCCTTTGGCGTCGTTGAGATACAAGAAAGCATTGCGGCCGTCTCCTATGCTGACAAAAGCGGCATTGATGCCAGGGAGGACACTTTCGACCCGCGCCTTGTAGATCTCCCCTGCTTTTTGGTGATCCCACATGCGCTCTATGAAAATCTCCGACAAACGTCCGTTTTCGAGAATCGCGACCCGCGTTTCCTCGTTCTCCAACGTGTCGGCGATAATTTTCCTGTCCGAAATTTTATTCGAAGGCTTTTTCAAATTCGGATTCGAGCCGGCGGTCATCTGGTGGGCTTTCACGCCTGTATTGGCGTTTTTGCTCACGTAGACGCTTCTATTGGCGCTGATATCGAGTTCTAAAGCCACGCTACGTCCTCCTCCACCAAAGTTTTCATCCGAACCCCATCCCAGCGTCCCAAGGCGGTGCGGACAATACACAAATCTTTCCAGCCGTAAATATCTCGTCCTTCAGCTCGTCCTTCAGCGGAACCCAGCGTCTTAACCCACCCGCCAATACCGTTTTTAGCCGGATTCGCCAAAACGACGGAAATCCGGGAACCGCTCGCTCCCTTATCCTTCTGATCCTCCTTATCCTCCTTATCCTCGTTCCGGGTCGCGGAAAACAGCACTTCTCCGCCGAAATGATTCCTCAAGTGATCCAAGAGGTTCTCCACGGGGCGAAGACCTCTTTCCCATATCAGGTAATGGGCCGCGCCGCACTCCTTTCCCAAAGCAGGAGCGCCTTCCGCCGGAAAAAGACATTTCTTGATACGAAACCCATCGGGCATCTGCTCGTTTAACCTAGCATTCAATGTATTCAATGCATTCAATGCATTCAATGCGTTCAATCCGAAAGCTAGTCCGAAAGCTAGATCGTCGAAAATCCAGCCGTCCTTGTCTCGTTTTTCTTGCGACTTCACCCAAAGGTCCACGGGTTCGCAAAGGGCCACTACCCCTGCGGGCAATTCGGGCCCAAAGCTGATCTTGGCATGGGGGGAAAATCCGTCGGTCGAGTGCAACACTATTCCCGCTCGTCTGGCGGCACGTGTAAAAAGGGACGCCAACGCCACATGAGGAACGAAGCACGCTCCGCCTCTTTTTTCGTAAATCAGCCGGACGCGCGCGACCTGGCCTGTCACGTTCACAACCCCATCGCTTTCGGCGCCGCAATGTCGCAGTTCAACCCGCAAGCAGAACAGCCTTCCCGGCAGTCAGGTGTCAACCGCTCAGCGTAGGCGGCGCAACGTTCTTTCCACAAAAAAGATTTTGTGATCCCCACGTCGACAATGTCCCAGGGCAAAGCCTCGTCTTGTTCACGTGCCCGAGTATAGTCCGCAGGATCCAACCCGCATTCCTCGAAAGCCTCGAACCAGAGCCTCAGATTGAAGGTCTCGCTCCACCCATCGAAGCGAGCGCCTTTCCTCCAGGCTGTCTCGATGACGTCGGCCAGCCTTCGGTCCCCTCGCGCCAGCGCCCCCTCTAGGAAGGATTGCTCCGGCTCGTGGTATTTCAGCGACAGGGCTTTGTCTTTGATCTGTGCTTTGAGCCTTCGACCCTTCTCCCTGAATTCCTCGACAGTATTCTGCCTCTCCCATTGAAAAGGGGTATGAGCCTTCGGGACAAACCCCGCCACGGAAATCGAGATGGAAGCCCGTCTCCGGTTGTGCGTCCGCGCCAAGCGAATGGCGGATTGGGCCAGGTGAACGATACCATCCAAATCTTCCTCTGTTTCGGTGGGCAATCCCATCATAAAGTAAAGTTTGAGCCTATCCCATCCCTTGGAAAACGCCTCGTTCAGACAGGTGAAAATGGACTCCTCGTCGATGCCTTTGTTGATGACGTTTCTCAATCTCTGAGTCCCGGCTTCGGGAGCGAAGGTCAAACCGCCCCGTCGCACCTTCTGGAGCCTCGCCGCCAAGGTTACGGAAAAACCGTCCATGCGCAAACTGGGGAGACTCAGGTGAATCCCTTCCTCTACCAAATGAGGGGCGAGATCCTCGATGACCCGATCAATCGCGGAATAATCGCAAGTGGCTAAGGATAATAACCCCACCTCTTCCCAACCCGTTCGGCGGGCCAGGTCCAGAAGCGAGCTCACCACCGTCTCTGCTTTTCGCTCGCGGACGGGACGATTGGTCATTCCCGCCTGGCAGAAACGGCACCCTCGCGAGCAACCACGGAAGACCTCCAGCGCCGCCCGATCATGAACAATGCCCACCGACGGAACGATGATCGTGTCGGGTGGGGGCGTCTCGTCGAAAGAGGCGAGAAACTGTCTACGAACCGGTAGTTTCATCGGACTCGCCGAGGCGTCGAAAACAACGCCTCCTTCTCCATAGCTTGGGCGAGCGAACCCCGGCGCGTAAACGCCTGGAAGAGACGCGCAGGCCATGAGAGCGTCCAATCGCGTTTTCGTTTTTTTTAAAGAAGCGAGTAACCGAGGCAAGACGGCCTCTCCTTCGCCCACGCAGAATAAATCGATAAAGGGAGCGATGGGTTCCGGCACGAAGGCCCCCGGTCCCCCCGCGACGACAATAGGGTGTCGGTCGTCCCGCGACTCCGCGCGCAGAGGTATTCCCCCTAGATCCAACATGGTCAACACATTGGTGTATCCTAGCTCATGCTGGAGTGTAAAACCCACCACATCAAAGGCGGAAAGGGGAAGGGAACGCTCGATCGATGTCAAGGAAAGAGAGTTCGCCCTCAGCAGCCGCTCCATGTCCACCCAAGGACAATAGACCCTGTCTACGACCACACCGGAAATCTTCCACAGAAAAGACGCAAGAAGCTGAAATCCATAATAACTCATACCGATTTCATAGACGTCGGGAAAAGCTAAACAGATTTTCAAGGCGTCGGAATCTTCTTTTTTTTCTTCTCCGTCGTCAGGGCACGAAAAACGCCATTCGCTTCCGCTGTAGCGGGAAGGGCGAGAAACCTGCGCCCAAAGAGGCCACAGAGGGTTGTCGAACTCCGAAAATGACATTCAATTCCTCCTAAAACAACTTTTAGGTATAAAACGAAACCCTAAATCGTCGGGATTCATTCTTTTGCGTTCATTTTCTATATATTCATTTATAGCGTTTCGCGGACCCCGCGTAAACGCTGGATACCAGTCCCAGAGCGATGGAAAGAGACAAAAGAGAACTTCCGCCGTAACTCAAAAACGGAAGAGGAAGCCCCGTGATCGGCATGAGACCAATGTTCATGCCGATGCTTTCAAACATCTGAAACCATACCCAAGCCGCTACTCCCGCCACGAGGAGTTTGCCTCGCACGTCTCGGCTTCTCATTCCCGCCTTCACGATGCGCTTAAATATGATACCAAAAAGGAATAGAAGCACAAATGACCCCCAGAAACCGAACTCTTCCGCGTATACGCTGAAAATAAAATCCGTATGGGGTTCCGGCAAAAAGCGCAGCTTGCTCTGCAATCCCTGTAGAAATCCCTTACCCCAAACACTGCCAGATCCCACGGCGATGCGGGACTGGATGGCATTATACCCCGCGCCCAGAGGATCCCGCGTAGGGTCCAGAAAAACGAGTAACCTCATTTTCTGATAGTCCTTGAGAAAAAACCACGCGAAAGGAAGAGTACCCATCCCCAACCCCAGAATGGACAAAAGATATTTCGAGGGGGTTCCCGCTACGAAGAGGGTCGTCACGATGATCACCACATAGACCAAAGCGCTGCCTGCGTCCGGTTGGGCCAGAACCAGAAACAAAAGAGGCATCCCCACCCCTAGTCCACCTAGGAAAGCCTTTAGAGAAAGAGGGGGGTATCGGCTCAAAAATTTTGTCAGAATAAGGATTAAGGAGATCTTGGCAAACTCCGATGGCTGAAAACGAGTAAAGCCCAGAGAGAACCAACTCTGGGAACCTTTCACATTGGGAGCCAGCAACAAGGTGATAAAAAGCAAGAAAAGAGCCGCTCCATAAATGGGATAGGCCAGGTCCATAAATTTTCGGTAATCGACAGCCACCACCAAGATATACGCCACAACAGAACATACTGTCCACCCAACCTGACGAATCGCGTATTCTTCCCTTTGCTCCACGCTTCCGAATCCCGCGCTGAAAATACAGGCAATCCCCGTCAAGATCAAAAACGCTACCACCACCAGAAGAAGTTTATCTAGCGCGGCCAGATCCTCTTTGAAAGTGGAAAAGCGAGGTGTGTCCATTATGAACCTATGAACGACTATTGATGCCGATAGCTTCTGAAGTCAAGATTCAAGAAAACTCCAAGTGCTGAGGCATTGTATTTTCCGCCCCATTCTTTTCCAGTGACCCGGCTACCCCGCGTTTGATCCGCAAAACGGGAATATTAGCCACCAACGCCACGGTACTATTGATCTCTCCCAAATCTATCTCTATTCTAGATTCGTCGATATCCATGTATCTGGTTAAAACAGCAATTATATCCACTCGCAAGTTTTCCAACAACTGAGGTGAAATATCGGTTCGATCGTGAATCAACACCAATCTAAGGCGTTCTCTTGCTGTTTGAGCCGATGACGAAGCCATATCACTACCCCCGAACAATTTTCGCAAAAAATCCACCTCTATCTCCCCTTCGTCAAGTGGCACAGCTTTTTTCAATTTTTTGCCTCAACAGCACTCGAGACTTTAAAACCGAACACGCGTCAGAAACCGAACAGTTTTTTCAAGCTCGAAAAGAGATCGTTAGGCTTGTTGACGTCCAAGTGGAGAAGAGGAACATTTTCGCCCAAAATCCTGCCGGCGATATTCGCGTAAGCCTGGGCCGCCGGCGACTCCTGAGCAAAAGTCAACGGCTCGCCCCGGTTGGCCGCTTTGACGACGCTGTCGTCTTCGGGGACAATACCGATCAATTTAACAGATAGAACATCCAGAATATCTTCTTGTGACAACATTTCGTTACTTTGGACCATAATAGCCCTGAAGCGATTAATGATCAGACGAATCGGAGACTTTCCCATCGACTCCAGCATCCCGATAATGCGGTCCGCGTCCCTGACGGCCGGAACCTCCGGCATCGTAACCACGATCGCCTCGTCCGCCCCCGCAGCGGCGTTTCTAAAACCGCCTTCGATTCCGGCTGGACAGTCCAGAAGGACAAAATCGAAATCAGGCCGCAATTGTCCACAGAGTTCCGTCATCTGTTCCGGAGAAACAGCGTCCTTGGTACGGGTCTGAGCCGTGGGGAGAAGGTAGAGATTTTCTATCCGCTTATCCTTTACCAACGCCTGATTGAGTCTGCAACGTTTTTCGATGACGTCGATAAAATTATAAACAACCCTGCTTTCGAGCCCCATCACCATATCGAGGTTCCGTAATCCGATATCCGTGTCGACCGCCACCACTTTTTTCCCTGCCTTCGCCAATGCCACAGCAATATTGGCGGTAGACGTCGTCTTTCCGACGCCGCCCTTGCCGGATGTAATGACAATTACCCGTGCACTCAAAAGAAAGCCCTCCCCTATAAACTATCACTCTAATCCCTCGGCTCCGATTGTCCGGCTTTGGTAACTGTTCCCCCCTCCACCCGACTTTCATCTGACAGGGTTTTCGTTAGGGGGTTTTGGGGGAGCCAGTGAGACCGTTTTGGGACAAACGGGCTTTACCCCCCTGAGCTTGAATGTTTACCGGCTTTGTTTTAGGTTACCTTTATGAAAATATCCGATAGTCTCAGCCTCCAATTTCCAATCCCTGACAAAAAGCCACTCCCCTTCCAAAGTAATGATAACAGGTTTTTTCCACCATTTCATATCGGCGCTGAATTGATCGCACAGTCTATCCCCTATGCGAAGTTGACGCGCTTCAAAGGATCCGGCCACGATATAGACTCCATCCGTTCCTTTGCGTCCGGCGTGTACGAGCCCCTTCAATTTGCCGAGGACGGAAACGCTTCCTCCCGCGTAGATTTCAGCTCCACTGTTCAAGTGACCTAGAAGCACCACGTCTCCAGAATGTTCCTCGTGCCGCCCAGACCTGAGAGAATGCTCTAAAATCAGGGGAAGGGCCTTTGTCTCTTTCGCGTCTTTCGCGCTTTCCAAAACGGGCAAGGAGGTTTTGAAGCCTCCTCTTTCCAGCCGCTCCGTCGATTCCGCGTCCGCGTTCGTCCAGGCCAACACGTTGAGCTTTTTGGGCCAAATCACCTTGGACAGCATCTTCCCGATCAATTCTTCCGAACAGGAGCGCGATTGAAAATCGAAAACGATGCCCGTTCCCATAGGCAGGACAAAAGCCTGTTCGGGAATCTCCTCCAGTTTCTCAAGAAGAAGATCGTCGGGAGAATCTCTTGACAAAATAACTTTAATGCCCAAGCTTGTTCCCTTGAGTTGCACACGCGAAAGATCGGCGTCATTGTCTATATTGTGGCGCATATTATGGTGCGTATTATTGTCCATTGTTTTCAACCCTCTTGAACGCTAAATTTTCGGTGGGATGGCTCAATACATGTGCCAGTATTTGTCCCACAATGGGAGAAGCGACACTGCTGCCATGTTCCCCCGCCTCCACCATGGCGACCGCCACGTATTGAGGGTTGTCGGCGGGGGCATATCCCGCGAAAATGGCATGGTCTAAACCGTGGGCGTTTTGCGCGGTGCCCGTCTTGCCGGCCACCGCCACGCCGAAATTGCCCGCCCTAAAACCCGTTCCGCGGCTGACCACGTAATCGAGTCCTTTCTGCACCATGGCCAGTTTATCGGGAGCTATGCCTATGTTTGTGGGCTTTTGAAAATTCTCGGAAACGACGTGGGGCGTCACCAGGCGCCCTCCGTTGGCGATGGCTGCGTAAAGACGCGCGATCTGAAGAGGGGTGAGCAATAAAAAGCCCTGGCCGATCGAGTAATTGATCGTATCCCCCTGGTACCAGCCTTTCTTGAATCGCTCTTTTTTCCAGTCGGGCCCCGCCGTGTTCCCTGAGCTCTCCCCAGGCAGGTCAATCCCGGTGGGAACACCCAGCCCAAATTTTTTTGCCCACTTCAACAACCGATCGATGCCGAGCTTCATCCCCACCTGGTAAAAATAAACGTCACAGGAATTTTGCAGCGCTCCGAGCAAATTCACGTTGCCGTGACCGTTCCTTCGCCAACACCGAAAAGTGCGTGACGGCAACTTCAACGCCCCTGAGCAGAAAAAAGTTGTTCCTGGCGTGATAACTCCCTCCTCCAAAGCAGCCAAAGCAACCAGCGGTTTGAAAGTGGAGGCTGGAGGGTATACGCCTGAAATGGCGCGATCCAGCATCGGCTTGTCCTTGTCCTCTGTTATATCCAGCCATTCCCTTGCGGAGACGCCCCAGGCAAGGGGGTTGCTATCATAGGTTGGCAAAGAGGCCGACACGAGTACTGCCCCCGTTTTCACATCCATCACAACGATGGCACCCTTGTAGTCGCTTAACAGCTCCACAGCTCGTTTCTGAGCACCCATATCCAGGGTCAGGTAAACGTTCTGGCCTTTCTCCGAAGAGCGCAAATCGATGGTCCTGACTTTACGACCTTTCGCGTTGACCTCAATGGACTCTTCCCCAGCAACCCCTCTCAATTGTTCTTCATAAAATCGCTCGACACCGCCTTTACCGACCAGGTCTCCTCCCACGTAGCTTCCTGGCAGGCTTTCCTTCAGCTCACTTTCGGAGATTTCTCCCACGTAGCCTGTGATGTTGGCCGCCAGGGCTCCCGCCGGATAAATGCGGCGCCACACTGGCATGGGGAAAAATTGATTCGGGAACTTTGGATCCGCCACCAGTTCGGCCATCTGAGCCATCGTGAGGTTGGGAACCAAGCGTATGACGCGATAGGGAGCCCCCCTCTGTTTTTTGATCGTTTTTTCCAGATCCTCCACGGACATGGGTATACCGTGATCCGAGAGAAGCCCGCTGAGGTGAGACAACATACCCGGTTCATCCAAATTCAGAGGATAGCCCATGATACTGAAGGTGGTCTCGTTCACGGCCAGAGGAACTCCGTTGCGGTCGTAGATCTCTCCTCTGGGCGCGGAAAAGCGAATCAGTCTTAAACGATTGGCGTAAGCAAGGCGAATGTACTTGTCAGCGTGCACGACCTGAAAGAAATAAAGGCCCACAAACAAAATTATCAGAGTCACGAAGACTCCATACAGAAGCGCTTTCAAACGGGCATCGATGACGTCTCGCGTCTCAAGCATTTTGTTTCTTTCCGTGTTGAATATAAAGAAAGACGCCTAGCAGCGCGATCGGCACAGCGCACCCCTGTTGAAGCCCGAACAAGATCCAGTTCCCACCATCAGCGCCTCGTCTTAAAATCAACGTGGACAGAAACGCGGGCAATAACTGGACTGTCCAAAACAGAAAAAAGATGATCGTGGGGGTTCTGCCTGAAGTCGGAAGCGTATTCCACACCCACAGGACCACCATCACGACGCTAACATAACTTAGGATAAAGAAACCCGGAATACCTATCCAGCGCAAATCCCACATCAACCCCCCCAAAAACGCCGCCCAAATGACGGATACATTTTTTCCCCAATCCTGTGTCAAGAGTCGGTAGGCGAGATACAGCAAAAAAAGCTCCGGAATCCGCATTGTTCCGAAGGTCAAAACGGTCAAAAAATCCTGAAGAAGCCAGAACATCACGTAGGTCATCGAACGATGCCCCCTGAGTGTTTTAGGACGGAAACTGTATACAACCTGGACATGAAGGCCCCTGGTTCTATTTTATAGGTCATATAACCGTTGTCCGAGGAAGCCTTTCCTTCGTCGGCGATAGCGCCAATGGGTATTCCCGAAGGCAGAAGCTCGCCAATGAGTGCCGTGCTGACCTTCATGCCCTTTTCGATACCGCGTCCCTCCGGAATGTAAGTCAACAAGACAGCTCCATTACTATTTCCCACCACGACCCCCAGTTCGCGAGTTTCCTCTATGACCACGGGGATCATCAACGCGGACGACGTCAAAAGCTCGACCCAAGAAGAAAAGGCACTAACGGAGCTGACGCGCCCCACCAGAAACCCATTTTGGAAAACGGGTAATCCCATAATGATGCCGTCGTTTAACCCCTTATCTATCCTGACCTCGTTCCACCAAGAGTGAGGTTCCCGCAACGTCACACGGGCGTCCTCCATGCGCATGTCCAATTCTGATTTAATCTGCTCCGCCATAATAACGGAATTCGCGATTTGCAGTTTGGCGTTCTCGTTTTTCAAAACTTCAAGCTGTCGCGTGAGGTCGCTTTTATCCCGCGACCAAAGGTAAAGCTCCTGTAAAAACTCCCGAAACCGCACCGCGGGGTGTTCGGGAACCGACAGAACGCTCCCCACGAAATCGACCACATTTCTCAGAAAACGGACATTGGGAGATACCCCCAATAAAAAAAGTCCCAAGGTGAGAGCCACAATTCCATGGATCCATTCAAGGGTCAAACGACGATCGACCATGAGTCAAACCTGCGTTAACGGGCTCCCCGCTCCACAGACATGAGGACGCGCCGCATCGCCCCGAGATTTTCTAAAATTTTGCCCACTCCCAACGCCACTGAGAAAAGTGGATTTTCCGCCACGATGACAGGTGTGTTGATAGCCCTGGCAAGCCGTTCGGCAAAACCCTTCATGAGCGCCACACCTCCGGAAAGGACCACCCCTTGGTCCACAATATCTTTCGCCAGCTCAGGAGGCGTCTTTTCCAAGGCCACCTTGACCATATCTTCAATACGCAAAAAAATCGGGTCCAGGGCCTCCCGGACTTCGACGGAGGAAACCATGTCGATTTTGGGCAGGCCATCCGTCAAATCCCGTCCCTTGACTGCCATCTCCAGCTCTAGAGAAAGGGGTAAGGCCGAACCGATGGTATTTTTGACCTCCTCCGCCGTGGTTTCCCCTATGAAAAGAGCATAGCGCTGGCGCAGCATGGCGATGATGGCGTTGTCCATATCTTTGCCCGCTGTGCGAAGGGAGCTGGTCACCACGATGCCCCCTAAAGAAATGACGGATACTTCGCTGGTCCCGCCGCCCACGTCGACGATCATGCAGCCTCGCGGCTCGCTGATGGGCAATCCCACCCCCAAGGCTGCCGAAATCGGTTCGTCCACCACGTATGCCTCGCTGGCTCCAGCTCCCAGAGTGGCATCGACCACGGCCTTGCGTTCCACTTCCGTGATCTCGGCAGGCACCGATATGACCACGCGCGGATGGGACATAAACGACTTCCCCCCGTTGGCTTTACGCAAACAATACCGTATCAGCTCCTCGGTCATATCGAAGTTGGCGATAACGCCGTCTTGGAGCGGACATATGGCCTGTACCCCCGTGGGAGTCTTGCCGGCCATGGATTTCGCCTCGCGCCCCACCGCGATGACTTCGATTCCTCCCCCCCGCGGCAACTTGCGCACAGCCACAGTAGAAGGTTCACTAATAACGATGCCCTCGTCTTTTACGTACACCACAATGTTGCTGGTTCCCAGATCTATTCCCACGTCAAGTCCCAAAATTCCGGAAAGGTACTTGAACATCCTACCTCATCACCTCAAAAAGCCTCAAAAAACTCGGCAAAAAAGCTCCTTTGCCGACTCGATGCCTCGTTTTATATTCTTCAAAGCGCTTTCTCGCGCCTCGAGGCCAGCGCCTCAAGGCCAAAAGGGATTGCTTTCCCGCTCCTGTCCTATAGTTGTGCCCGGTCCATGCCCAGGGAGAACCACCAGGTCGTCCGGCAATGTCGCCAGTTTTCGTAGCGACGTAAAAAGCGTAGAGGAGTCTCCACCGGGTAGATCCGTTCTTCCAACACTTTGCGCGAACAGCGTATCGCCCGATATCAAAACGCTCTTTTCCCCCAAGCAAATAAGATAACATACACTACCCCGGGTGTGCCCCGGGGTCTCCATGACTTTTATCTCGAATTGCCCCACAGAGAGAACGTCTCCCTCTGAAACCGTCTTGAAATCCTCAATACCTTCGCACTCCAAGCCCAGAGCCCTCCGCATTTCCTCAGGAGGCGCCTTCAGGAGAGGGGCGTCCTCCAGGGCAATGTAAATAGCGTTTCCCACCAAAGGAACGAGAGCCTCGATCCCCGCGATATGGTCCAAGTGCCCGTGAGTAAGCAACACCGCCGAGAGCGTCAAATGATTACGCGTCAGGTATTCGAGAACTTCCCTCGGGTCCCCTCCAGGATCGACGAAAAAGGCTACCCCCTCCCCGTCGAAAAAAAGATAACCGTTAGTCCACAGCGACCCTAAAGGGAAACGCTTGTAGCTTATATCGCCTTTCGTGTTCATAATTCTTTCATCCTTATTCTTTCATCCTTCCCATATCCGCGCACGTGTCTATCATCAAAGTGACGGGACCGTCGTTGACGATTTCCACCACCATGTGAGTCTGGAACGTTCCACACGCCGCCTTTACACCCCGAAGCCTCACTCGCTCCATAAAATACTCGTACAGGCGCTTTCCCTCTTCAGAGGAGGCCGCCTCCACAAAGGATGGACGACGTCCTTTACGGCAGTTGCCATAAAGGGTAAACTGGGAGACAATCAAGGCGCTTCCTCCGATCTCCAAAAGAGAGCGATTCATCTTTCCCGCTTCATCCTCGAAGATTCTCAAGTTTACTATTTTATCAGCCAGCCATTCGGCATCACGTTCGGCATCTCCCACTCCGACGCCCAACAGTATACATAACCCTCCACTAATCTCGCCGACGACATTTCCTTCCACAGAAACGCAAGATCGGGTGACCCTTTGCACCACAGCACGCATTTTATCCTCTCTGCTACTGAAAACTTATACAAATGTGTAATAGTCCAGATTTTGCCTTCTTCATCCTTCCTTCTTCATCCTTCCTTCTTTCGACAAAGCTACTCAAGTTTGTACGGAAGTCCAAAGGCTTAAATTCCCGTGTAACTCACGGTACATCGCTTTACACTATAAGTTCATAGCCGCGTTCAAATCGCGGTCTATTTTCAACCCGCATTCTTGGCAGATATAGACACGGTCCCCGAGCTTCAAATCCTTCTTTATAGCCCCACATAGCCCCACGATCTTTATAGCCCCACAATCTTTATAGTCCCACAATTCGAGCACATCTTCGATGAGGGAAAAAAGATGAGGGAAAAAATCGGTCAGCAGCTCGAAGCTCTATGTTGTGCCTCTTGCATTTCTCAGCCAACTTTGTTTCAAAACAGTAAAAATTCTGTTCCGCTGTGGCCTTTGAGAGATGCTTGTTTTTCATCATTCCAAGAATATTAAGTCCTCGATTGTGATATAGGCAGGCTTGGTCATCACTAGTACAGAGACTATTTTGTTGATATAGTCTTTTCTTACACAATCAAGTCTGTAGTAGGTTTTCTGGACTTTAATACGCTATTTGTCTAGGTTCGCAAATTTTCCAGTAGCAGGTTTCACCTTCTTTCTATAATTAATTTTTGAAAAAATTTACGTTGTTCTCGTTTAAGACCGCGTTTTAATTTCTTATTCCATCGGATAACCCAACAGGTATATACCTATACTCTTTCAGCTTTACCCAGCCTAGGGTGAGTATCTTGATTCGATGCCGCCACGCTTCCGTGTTCTTTTCATTGTTACAAAGTCATTGTTACGAAGTCATTGTTCCGAAGAACATAAAAGCCGGTGTCGCTACTATGTTTCCTCCTAAATTTTGGAAATCCTTTCTTCGTCTTGAAAAACCGTTTGCAAGCTAAGTCAGCATTAATAATAGTCTGCTTTATTGACATACTCCCACGACTAAAGTTGTGGGATTCTAAGATCGACAAAGACAGCCAACTGAAACCGGTCTTACGTCTTTTCCTTTAAGAGTGGATGCCCCCACTCTGAGAATATTTACAGCCGCAGTAAAACTAGAAGCAATCTCCTTCTCGATCAATCGAGACTAGCGGACTCATCCCCGGCTTACCTCCATCATACCCCTGACACCGTTCAGTTTGCCGGTAATCTCGTAAAGGTGCTCCAGGTTTCTTACCCTGAGCTCTATTTTGATGCGCACCAGTGTATTATCCACAATCGAGACTTTCATTCCCTGGATACTCCCGTTGGCTTGCCCGATAACTTGAGCCACGTCACGAACCAAATCTCCCCTGTCTATGGCTTCCGCCTTGATTCGCGTCGTGTAAAATTTTCCTGAGCCCGAAGAGGTATTCCAACTGACGTGGACGACTCGCCCCATCTGAGCGTTGAGAATGTTGAGGCAATCCATCCGATGGACGGTAATCCCTCTCACGCGAGTGGTATAACCCACGATAGCGTCGCCCGGAACGGGTTCGCAGCAATTTGCCCGCACCACTTGCACACCTTCATACCCCTCTACGAGAATATCCAGATCAGGTCGTTTGGGCCGATTAGAGAGAATAGATTCGAGATCGTCGGAAGGATTGTGACGTTGCAGGTCAGCCAAAGCCAATTTTTGCGCCACGGTACTGGGCCCGGCGGAGCCCGACCCTATGGCCACCAGTAAATCTTCTTTACCCATCAGTCCCAGATCGCGGGCGACTTTATTGAGAGAAGGGGAAAACTCCTCCACGTCGTTTGTGGCAATTCCCCGTTTTTTCAGTTCTCTTTCCAGTGATTCCCAACCCCGCGTCAGCTTCTCCTCGCGGTCCGTCTTTTCGATCTGTCGAAAGTAGTTGCGTATTTTACTACGGGTTTTGGTGCTCTTGGCGATCTGCATCCAATCTCGAGAAGGGGCGCCTTGAGGAGAGGTGATGACCTTAACGATGTCTCCGTTCTTCACCTCCGTGTTCAGGGGAACGATACGATTGTTGATTCTGGCTCCGACGCAACGGTTCCCCACCTCGGTGTGCACAGCATAAGCGAAGTCGATGGTCGTGGCCCCCTTGGGCAACACCAAGGCTTTGCCCTGAGGCGTGAAAGCGTACACATCCGAAGTCAGGACGTCGCTCTTCAAAAGATCAAGAAAATCTTCCGGATCGTGTCCTTCCTGTTCCCCCTCCAGGGCCTGGCGCACCCACATTAGCTTCGCGTCCAGGTTGCTGGCCGACACTCCGCCTGACTTGTAAAGCCAGTGAGCGGCGATGCCGTATTCCGCCAGTCGGTTCATCTCCTTAGTGCGTATCTGAACCTCCATCGGCGCTTCGAAGGCCATGACGGTCGTGTGTAACGATTGGTACATGTTGTTTTTAGGGTTTGCGATGTAATCGTCGAATTGTCCAGGAATGGGGACCCATAGGGAATGCACGATGCCCAAGACCGCGTAGCACGTCGAAATGTCGTCCACTAAAACCCGTATAGCCAAAAGATCGTAAAGCTCGTCGAAGGAGATTTTTTTCCTTTCCATTTTTTCGTAAATACTGTAAAAATGTTTCGCGCGACCTTTGATTTTACAGGGAATGTTGTGTTCGGCAAGCCGGGCTTCCAGCTTCGCTATCCCCTCCTGAATGACCTTCTCCCGCTCAGGGAGCTTTCTGCGAACCCTGCGGCGGATGTCGTTATAGATCTCCGGTTGGAGGTATTTGAAGGCCAGGTCCTCCAAGTCCCTTTTTATTTGATAAATACCTAAACGATGAGCGAGAGGCGCGAAAATCTCCAGGGTCTCCCGGGAGATGCGCTTCTGTTTTTCCGGTCTGAAAATGGCTAGCGTTCTCATATTGTGCAACCTATCCGCCAGCTTGATCAGGACCACGCGAATGTCCCGCGCCATGACGATGAACATTTTACGCAGGTTTTCGGCTTGATATCCTTCCTGGGACATAAAAGGCAATTTCCCCAGTTTTGTGACGCCGTCCACCAAGGTCACCACTTCTTCCCCAAAAATGGCGGACAGCTCAGGGGCTGTCGTCTCAGTGTCCTCCAGGACATCATGGAGCAATGCGGCGCACAGCGCCGCTGAGTCGCTCTGCATTTCCGCCAAAATCACCGCCACGTTGAGGGTGTGTACCACATAAGGGTCTCCTGTTGATCTTTTTTGAAGGACGTGAGCCTCACCCGCGTAGAGAAACGCCTTGCCTACCTGAGTGAGCTGTGAGGAAGAAAGATAGGCGACGGTTTTTGTCCACAATTCGTGCCAAACGTTTTTAACAGACTCCGTTTTACAGTCGTCTGGCAAACGAGTAAAAAACGAGTCTCTGAGTTGAGACATTTCCTTTGACTCGTTATTCGCCGAAAGTTCGGGAACGCTGTTCAGGATGGATTTCATTTCGGCAGGTCCAAAACTGGACATGGCTGTCACTTCTCGCCCTCAACAACGTAGTCCAACACAAATTGAACACGCTCTTCGTTGCGCCAATAGTCGACGCGCGGATGGTAAATCCAACCCGTCACGCCGGAGGCGCCCCCGAGATCGGGCGCGGCATTGAAGGCCAGTAGGCGCGTATCGTCCACAACGACGGAGCAATGTTTGCCGTCTTTGCCTAGAGGAAGAATCCGATCCGCTTCGTGCCTCGCCTTGTAAAAGTAAGGACAGGGATTGTCGTTGCCGAAGGGGCCCAAGTCTCCCACCGCCCGCCAGTCCCCGAGGCTGATTTGAGCCGGCGAAAGAGTGATGGCCTTGATGACTTCCTCCTCGACCTCGATATTAGACAAAAGCGCCTCCAGACTTTTTTCCACCTCCGCCCAACGGTCCGACGACACGGAAAAACCGGCGGCGTATCGATGCCCTCCCCAGGCTTCCAAGTTCTCCGAAATGGAACTCAAAATTCCCACGGCGTTGCCCCCCGCGGGAACGCGTAATGTACCGCGTATTTTGCCTTTTACAGGCGCAGCCAGCACTACCGGACTGTGCCTCATGCCGCATATGCGGCTAGCGACGCCGCTCAAAACTCCCACCGGCCACTCGTGGTCGAACATCACGTGACGCTCTTCACTTTTGGATTCGCGGATCTCGTTGGCGATTCGCTCAGAAAGCATCTGCCGCCTTTTGTTGGCCTTGACCAAGTCGTTGACGTAAGCATAAAGTTCGCCAATTCCAAGAAGCGCTTTGACTGAGACATCCGCGCACCCGATCCGGCCCGGCGCGTTCAAACAAGGGATGACCCGCATGGACAGTTGCTCCTCCGACAGGGTTTGTTGGGTGACACCCAATTTATCGAATAAGGCGGCAAGGCCCCTTCTGGGATTGTTGCGCATCAAAGCCAAGCCATTCCGCACGATGGCACGGTTCAGGACGTTGAGGGGCATACAGTCGGAGATAGTCGCCAAAGCCGCCAAGTCCAGTACGTAACGTAACCAGGAACGAGGAACGATTTCCTCCTTCCAAGCCCAGCTCCAGAGTACTGCTGTGGCGCAAAGTTTTTTCGCCATTTCATCGCCGTCGGCGCAGGGGTTGACCGTCATGGGGAAAAAAGAATCGCGCGCGCTCACCGAGTGATGATCGAAAACAAACACGTCCACGCCTCGTTTTTCGAGAGAACGCAAAAGATCTGCATCGTTAGTGCCGCAATCGACGACCACCAAAGTATTACAACCACCCTCGGTCAGCCGGTCCAATACGGATGAATGGAGCCCGTAACCTTGCGTGTCGCGGCGGGGAATGAAATAACGAACACCTAGGGCCTTGTGGCGAAAGATCTCCATAGCCAACACCGTTGAGGCAACCCCGTCCACATCGTAATCTCCATAAACAACAACATTCCCCAAAGAGCACTTGGACCGCCATTTTTTCGCGGCCTCGAGGCTGGCGGTTCCCAGGTTCAAAGCGTCCATCAACTCCTCGAACCGAGGCTTCAGCCACGCTTGAGCGAAGTCCACATCCGAACGCTTGTTTTCATGGCACATCTCGAATACCATTGCCGTCAGCTCTGAACAGGACAACTTCCTCGCCAGGTCTCTTGTGAGGTCTCCAATTTCGTAAAGTTTCAGATTCGAATTCAAACATGTCGACAACAAGACGTTCAATCCCTCTCCGTGCCGATTATAATCTATATCGCAGAACGTCTTCGTTCCGATTCAAATTTTCCGACTCAAATTTTTTCCTACGACGTCTCGACTCGAAATATTCTCTGAGAACGGCCGCACAATGATTTTCCAGCACGCCCCCCCATACCCCGCATCGATGGTTGAGTCGAATGTCGCAAAGCAAATTATACAGAGATCCAGCCGCGCCGGCACGGGGATCTTTCGCCCCAAAAAAGACGTTGCGTATACGGGCGTTGATACAAGCTCCCGCGCACATAGGACAAGGTTCCAGCGTCACGTAAAGATCACAACCTCTCAGGTTCCAGCTCCCGATTCGTTCCGCGGCCGCGCGTATCGCTCGCATTTCCGCGTGAGCCGTCGGATCGATAGTTTTTGTGTTCGAACTTCTCGCCAAGATCTCTTTTGATCTCACCAACACTGCACCAACAGGAACATCTCCTCGGACCAAAGCCTCTTTCGCCGCGAGAAGCGCCTGGAACATAAAATAATCTTCGTTCATTATTATACGCTTATACGCTTTCGGCATCGGGACCCGCGAAAATCTGTTTCGCGTAAAAAGAACAGAGCCTCGCCGCGACGCACGTCCGGCAAAGTGGGTTGCGGGCCTTGCAGATGGCCCTACCGTGCTCGATAATGTTAATATGCCCGCCCAGGTAACGAGAAGGTTCGACTTGACGCTCCAGCAGCGCGCAAATAGCCTCGGCTGGCGTTTTATTGGGCACGAATCCCACACGCTGGCAAATCCTGGCGATATGCGTATCCACGGGAAAGGCCGGGAGGCGCATGTCAAACAGGAGCACGCAGGCCGCCGTCTTCTCCCCTACTCCGGGCAAAGACAAAAGATAGCTCCGCGCCTCGTCCCGACCTTTTTCGACGAGAGGTAAAATCGAATAACGCCCGAAGTCCCTCAAAACGATTTCCAAAATCTCCAGTATGCGCTTGGTCTTGGTCGGGGCGAGCCCGGCGGGGCGCACCGCCTTTTCCACAGCCTCATACCCCGCGGCAGCGGCCACTTCCCAGGTGGGACAGCGGTCTTTCAAGCGGGAAAAAGCCACATCCCGGTTCCGGTCATTCGTGTGCTGGGAAAGCACGGTGAGAATCAGACCATCTAGAGGTTCCGAATGGGCAAAATCGCGGGGAATCGCCTCATTATGCCACTGGCTCTCCAACAGGTCCAAAACGTCGGAGACCCATTGTCCCAAGTTCTTCGGCAACACCACTCCAAGAGACGGCGAACGGTTCAACGTGCAATCATCCGCCGCCCTCTGAAGATCTCTCATATCTGAAGATCTTTCATATCTGAAGATCTTTCATAATAGAATGACTATTCCTCATAGAATGACTATTCCTCTTCTTCTTCCTGTTTGTGGGCAGCGATGACCTTCTTGGCGATGTCGCCCGGAACTTCCTCGTAATGAGAAGGCTCCATAGAGAAACTCCCCTGGCCCGAGGTCATGGAGCGCAAAATGATCGCGTAACGAAACATCTCTGCCAAAGGAACTTGGGCCTTCACCACCTGGAGCCGTCCTCGGGCCTCCATGCCCATAATGCGTCCCCTCCGGCTGTTGAAATCGCCCATCACATCCCCCATGTACTGATCGGGAACAATGACCTCCACGTTCATGATCGGCTCTAGAAGCACTGGGGACGCGTCCAGGATGCCCTTTTTAAAGGAAAGCCGGGTGGCAAGTTTGAAAGACATCTCCGAACTGTCCACGTCGTGATAAGACCCGAAGAAAAGCTCCGCCTTGAAGTCCACCACGGGAAAACCGGCCAAGGGTCCCTTCTCCATATACTCATGAAGGCCCTTCTCCACCGCGGGGATGTAGTTCTTCGGCACGGCGCCGCCCACGATCTTGTCCATAAACTCGAACCCAATGCCCCGTTCCTGGGGGATGTAGCGGATGCTGACGTCGCCGTATTGCCCATGGCCGCCGCTCTGTTTTTTGTGCTTCCCCTGAGCCTCGGAGGTCTTTTTGATCGTCTCCCGATAGGGAACCTGGGGTGTACGCGTATCTAAATCGACACCGTAGCGTTCTTTCATCTTCGCCAGGACGATGTCGATGTGCAGGTCTCCCATACCAGACAGAACATTGTCGTGGGTTTCCGGGTTTTTCTCGAAAGTCAGGCTGCGGTCCTCCTCCAGAGTCTTGGTGATGGCGTTACCCAGCTTGTCCTCGTCCGCTCGAGTTTTCGCGATTACGGCCACACTGTAGACCGGCAAGGGAAATTCGATGTGAGGGAACAGGTATGAGGCGCCGCCCTTCGTCGCCAGCGTGTGCCCCACCTTGGTGCTCTGAAGTTTCGGGATCGCCACGACGTCGCCGGCGATGATCTCCTTCACATCCTTGCCATCTTTGCCCGTCATGAATTTGAAGGTACTGACGCGTTCGTCCTCACCTTTCTTCACGTTGTAGATGTTGTTGCCCTCGGAGGACAGAGTGCCGGAATAGACCCGTATAAACGACAGCTTGCCCACATAGGGATCGACCATCACCTTGAAACAAAGGGCGGAGAAGGGCGCTGCGACATCGGGCACGATCTCGATCAGACTCTTGTCGGAGTCGGATTTTTCGGCTTTGACGGGACCGTGATCTATGGGCGAGGGGAAATAGTCCACGACGAAGTCTAACAACTGATGTACCCCTACGTTGGTTGCCGCCGCCCCCGCCAGAACAGGGTAAATACGGCGTTTCGCAATGGCGGCTCGAACCACCTTCACCAAGTCTTCGTCGCTTATGGGCTCCTCTTCCAAGTAGCGTTCCATCAAAGCGTCGTCCATTTCCACGGCTGCCTCCAACAAGGCTTCTTTCGCCGCTGCCACCGCATCAGCCATATCCATGGGAATGTCCTCTTCCACAAATTTGCCGCTGCCGTCCAGGTTGTAGGTGTACGCCTTGCCCTTCAGCACGTGGACAATCCCTTTAAAGGAGGCCTCGGCTCCAATGGGTAGAAACACGGGAAGCGCGTTGTTCGAGAATTGCTCTTTTATGTCATCCAATACCTTATCGAAATCGGCGTTTTCTCGGTCCATTTTGGAGATATAGAAAATTACGGGAGAGGCGTTTTCCGTCGCGTACTCCCAGGCCCGCCCGGTCTGAACTTCGACGCCGCCCACCGCGCTGACTAGGAGCAACGACGCGTCAGCCACGCGAATGGCGGCGCTCATTTCACCTGTAAAGTCCGCGAAACCAGGGGCGTCCAGCGCGAAGAGAGTCTTGCCTCCTCGCTCCAGAGTCATGAGCGAGGTTCCTATCGAGATCTGACGTTTCTGTTCCTCCGAGCTGAAATCGCTGACAGTGTTGCCCGATTCCGTTTTTCCCATACGGGAAATTTGTCCGTTATCAAAAAGCATGGCCTCCGCCAAGGTGGTTTTTCCGGCTCCGCCGTGGGCCACCAGCGCAAAACTTCTCGTGTTCTCAGGTTGACGTGATCCCATAATCTCCAACTACCTCCTCTTGATTCCGGGACGCCCCCAAAGGACGCGCACCGGGGGTCGCGAATAGAAAAGCGATTACAAAAAAATCACAAAAAAATATGCCCCCGGTCTCTTCGTTATAAAAGAAATCGGGGGCAACACCTCATTTCAGAAGAACCTTGATGGCAGCCTCAATCACGGCGGCCACCTCCTCGGGTCGGGCTTGTCCTTTTGTCTCCCGCATGACCAAACCCTGCAAAAACTTGAGCTTTTTGCCCTTGACGTCTTTACCGGCCTTGATCTCCTCGATCACGTCAGGATTAGCCGCGAGAGTCGCGCGCGCCAAATCGCTTAACACGTCAGCCTTCACGCCTCCCTCCGACGCGCCGCTCTTTGTCAGCGCCTCGTCCAAGGAAAGTCCCTCCAGCATGTTCTCGAAGACGCTTTTAGCCAGAGTCGTGGAAATCTTACCCCCATCGACGCGGATAAGCAACTCTGCCAAAGCCTCGGGTTTTACGGCGAGTTCCTCCGCCCCCATCTGCTTATCGTTCTGTCTCTCATTCTGTCTCTGATTTTGTCTCTCATTGAGAGTCCGCAGAATTTCCGTGCGCACCCAATTACTCGCCCGAGCCGGGTTTGCCCCAGCGGTGACACAAGCCTCGAAATACTGTGCAACGTCCCGAGAGTCCGCCAATATCGCCGCGTCCACCTCGGAAAGACCCCACTCTTCCACGTAACGTCGAAGTTTTTCGTCCGGCATTTCGGGTAAGGCCGCGCGCGTGTTTTCTACCCACTCCGGAGAGACTACCAGGGGCGGCAGATCCGGCTCCACGATGAACTTGCGGTAAAATTCTTTCACCCGCGAAGCCATGGTCGTTTCCTTCGCGTCGTTCCAATGGCGGGTTTCCTGCAACACCTCTCCGCCCTCCGTCAGAATTTTTGACTGGCGCTTTACTTCGTACTCAATGGCCCGTTCCAGGGCACGGAAGGAGTTCATGTTCTTAACCTCAACCCTACGACCCCAGCGCCCATCCGAACATTTGACCGACACATTGGCGTCAAAACGCATCATGCCCTTTTCCAGATCCGCGTCCGACGCGCCGCAGTAACGTACCCGCCGCCGCAACGCCGTCGCGTACTCCACGGCCTCCCGAGCCGAGGAGATATCCGGCTCCGAAACGATCTCCGCTAAGGGTAACCCCGAACGATTGTAATCCACGTAGGACGTAGCCGCTCCCTCCAGCCTTCCATCCGCGGCACTGTGGTGGAGCTTGCCCACGTCTTCCTCCAAGTGCAGGCGCGTGATGCGGATCCTTTTCGGGTTGCCCGCGTCGTCTTTGATCATGAGATAGCCCTTTTCCGCGATGGGCAGGTCGCTCTGGGTGATCTGATGTCCCTTGGGCAAGTCGGGGTAATAATAAGATTTACGGAAAAAATACGTCGTCGGTTGTATCCCGCAATTCAACGCCATTCCCGCCAGCATCCCCTGCTGGACCACGGTCTCGTTCAATACGGGCATAGAGCCGGGCAGCCCCATACAAACAGGACAGATGTGCGAGTTGGGCGCGTCATGGGTGTAATCCGCCGAACAGGAACAAAAGATCTTGGACTTGGTCTTCAACTGTATGTGAATCTCGATGCCTATGACTGGCGTGAAGGTGAGAGCATCACCGCTTGTTTTATCGGACATGGTCAAATTCCTCCTCTCGCGATTTGAGGAGCGCCTAAAACTTTTTGCAACTCGAAGGCGATGTCGAGAAGATTTTTGTCGCTCCACCGAGGCCCGACAAGCTGCAATCCCACGGGAAGTCCCGACGTGGGCTCGCTGGGAAAGCCCGGCACGGGCCCGCTGTCTCGCGCGTAGCCTGTGCAAAACGAAAGTCCCGGCAACCCCGCCATATTGACAGGCAGGGTATAGAGGTCCGACTCGTAGCCCTTCATCGCGTCCTCGTCCGACTCTCCGATTTTCTCCGGTAGTGAGGGAGTTACGGGCTGAAGGATGGCGTCCACCTTCTCAAAGGCTTTTCCGAACTCGGCGGCAATCAACGTGCGTACCCGCGTGGCCGCCACGTAGTACTCCTCGCTGCGAACCGGTTCGGTCAGGCAAGTTCCCGCGATGATCCGGGACTTCACCTCACTACCAAAACCTTGAGAGCGCACTTGCTCGAACATATCCTTCAAACTCGTCGCCGTGTTCACCATGAGTCCATAACGTACCCCGTCGTAACGCGCCAAGTTTGTGTGAGCTTCCGAGGCCGCGATGGCGTAATAACACGCCACAGCATAACGAGCCACCGTCGGCAATGACACCTCGGAAATCTCAGCCCCTCCTTCCTCCATGACGCGTAAAACGCGTCTCATGGCGTCCGCGATAGGCGGATCCAGGGTGAAGTCCTGAAAATCCTTGACCAAAGCGATACGTTTGCCCTTCAAGTTCACATTGCCATTTTTGTCTCCCATAGGAAGGGAAAAATCGATGTTGCCTTTGGCGACGCTTGTGGAATCTTTGAGGTCATGGTGAGCTAAAATTTGCATCGCCAGCGCCATGTCCTCTAAATCGCGGGTGAAAGGACCGATTTGGTCCAAGGAGGAGCCATAGGCGATCAATCCGTAACGACTCACCAGACCATAAGTGGGTTTTAGTCCGTAAATGCCGCAATAAGACGCTGGCTGACGAATAGACCCTCCCGTGTCACTGCCTAGAGCGAGGGGCGTATAGGCCGCGGCCACACTGGCCGCGCTACCGCCTGAACTACCTCCCGGCACCCGGGAAAGGTCCCACGGATTCGCCGTAGGACCGAAGGCCGAGGTGCCGGTGGTGTTTCCCATAGCGAACTCATCCATATTGGCTTTACCCAGAAGCACAGCCCCCTCGGAAGAAAGCAACCTCCATACTGTGGCATCATAAGGAGGGGACCAATACCCCAAAATGCGGCTTCCCGCCGTGGTGCGTATGCCATGAGTGCACATGTTGTCCTTAAGGATCACCGGGACACCGGCCAAAAGTCCCATCTCCTCGCCTCGCGCGATGCCCGCGTCCACCTCTCTGGCCTGAGCTCGTCCGGAATCGGCTGTCACGGTGATAAGAGCGGACAACTTGCTTTCACAAGCGATAGTTCGGTCTAAACACTCATTAAAAACATCGAGGGCCGTAAACTTCTTTGCTCGAACGCCCGCCGCGATTTCGTGTACTCCCAGTGCGTGAAACTCCATAATCTACGCCCCCATAGCCGGCTCGCAAGACACGTCACGATTCCCCACGGCGTCCTCCACAATACGCGGAACTTTGAAAAAGGAACCCATGTCTCTCGTCCGTTCAGCCAAGATATCTTTCGCGTCGGGAAACACCGCCGGAACGTCCTTTCTCAAGGGGCACACGTTGGTTTCCGCGAAACAGAAAGGTTCAACGTCTTTCAGGTCGAGCTCCTTGAACCTGTCTACCATCTCCAGGAAGTTGTTGATGTAGCGCACCGCTCCGACCAGCTCCGCGTCTGTCAAAGAAAGCCGCGCCTCATCCGCGATGGCGCGTACATCGTCTTCGCCTAACTTCATTTTCGCACTTCCCTTCAGTTACTTTTATAAATAGAAAGATTATAACAGTCGGGGCCTTTCTCCAAAATACCCTCGCTCACTCTCAAAAGACATGAACAATAACATGCGATAATTCAATATACCCAAAGCGGGAAGAGGGAAGTCCAAACGACTGGATCCGCTGTCTTTGCCGCTTCTCCTCCAAAATGCGCTTCAGGCCCTTTACGGGAATTACGAGAAAGTGTTCGGTGAGTGGGAAAAAAATCAAAATACTGTTCCGCCCCTGAGTGACTGACATAAATTCATTAAGATAAAGTGGCACATTGAACGATATTCCTGAAATACCACTTTGGATTTTTTAACCTGTACCGTTTTATAGATTCTTTTCTTCCTCATGGCTAATTCCTCCGCCGCGAGTGGTCAAGTAGACATGAGTCCATCCGGCTCCGCACGGGATGAGTTCTATTTCTAAGGGACAATCTCATTTTTGAAGCCGTATTTTTCGATTTTCCTTTAAGATATTCTAATGAGATATTTAATGAGATATTTAATGAGATATTCAATGAGATATTCTAATGAGATATTTAATGAGATATTCTAATGAGATATTCTAATGAGATATTCAATCTAAGCAATACTTCTCGTATTCGTCTATTTTCCTTGCTAATCGTTTCGCGAGATAACGATTGCCTTTCCGCAAAGCGTCATGAATTAGTTCCGCTTCCTCGCGGTAATGGGCGATCTTATCGAGTGACCAGCTTTTCGGTGGTTTTTGGAGGTTCGTGATTCTGTCCGCCAATTTTACCGCCCAGGCTTCTTTTGGGCACTCTTTTATCCGCGCAAGAGAATCATTCATGCGTTCAGATTTCGGCAAAGACTCGTTTTTCGTCAATCCAGCGACGCAATAGGCTACATTCTTTCCGAAGATACTTGTCAAATCTGCATCCTTCGTTTCCGTGTCCTCCAAAACATCGTGTAATAAAGAGACTTGGATGGCAAGCTCAAGATTGAAGTTTTTCGTATGTTGTCCGGCTATCAAAATTTCCATGCAAACGTTGCTCAAATGCACGACGTAAGGAATGTCGGATTCCGGAAGCATTTGATTTCGCAAAGCGTGGCGGCCAGCGGCGTATAAAAGGGTTTTTTGATAGATAGTTTGTATTCCGACATTCCCATCGTCCATTTCAATCACCGCGTTTTCCAAAATAATCTTGTCCTCGTCTCAAAGTTACCTTGAACAAATTCCCTTCTCGGTCATCGACGAAGTCTATGTGAGGATATTTTGCCAAAGCCCTAATGATTCCGGATCCATAGCCGCGATAAGGCAGTACATGGTTTGCGAAAGACGCCAATGTCGGATTTCGCGCGTTAGAGTTTCCCGATTTGATGTTTTCAATGGTTAAATTATTGGGTAAGTGTCCAGGGCTGATTATTTCGACACGGTTGGAAAACACGAACACCCGTACAGGCGCTGAGATAAAATAATCACGATGGATCAAAGCATTGGAAACCAGCTCTTCAATGGATTCCACGGAAATCTCCGGTTTGCCTACGCTGTTTATACCTTGCTCGTCTTGGATATGGTGGAGATTTGAGACAATAAAAGCGACGGTCTGATAGAAAACATCGGATAATTTTCCCGTAATATCGCGGCTGTCATTGTAGTGAATTGTAGCGAGATCGTTCGCCTCAAAGGCTCCCGCTTTGACAATAAAAACAGGAAGTTTATACTGCGGTGATTTCGCAAAAAGCAATGCGCAACATATATTCAAGGAACCATTCTTCAATAAGTTCATGTTTTCCAGAATATTTGGCAACGACAAAATTTGATCGTCCAGAGTTTCGCCAAACCGTTTTTGAAAAAAATCCTTAAAATAATCCAGATCCAAATCGGCGACGGTAACTCCAGAAACCGGAATTTCATCCGCGTGAATCCGTGCGGATTTTTGAAACATCCGTTGTATTTCATCACGGGAAGTCGCCTTTCTTTTGTCCAAACCGTTTTTCACCCAAAACACGCCGTTCTTGTCTTGATAAGGCTTGTTGATGCCGGCCGGCACTTCGACAACCATGACAAGACCGTTGCCCGTTTTGATATTTTCGGTTACCGGATTGATAGCGGGCTGGACATTTTGACTGGCGGCATTGGAGATCATTTGGTTCAACCGCCGGATATCTTCACCGGTCAACCCCGTAACGACACCGCTATCGTCCACACCAATAAAGATTCGCCCTCCGCCGCCATTGCTGAATGCGATGAACTCGGCGGTCAGCGCGTCGGAATTGTTGAGGTTTTTTTTGAACTGATGGCGACTGTTTTCTCCGCGCTCCAGGATAGCAAGCAGTTCTATGGCTTCCATATCCGATAAATCTCCTTCCTCCGTTTAAACGCCTCTTGACCGCCTTCCATCTCGTTTTCGCGTTGTCCCAGCACAAACAAATTTGAAAACATCGGTGTTTTCTTTCCAAATGCGTCGGATTTGGAAAGACTGGCCATGACGGTCGGTGGCGTCGATTACAACTTTTCCGCCGCTTCCAAGCGTCCATGCCACCAGCTTTTGTTTGTATTCTCGATCATGAGCATTCGCTTCGAGCCGGATGTCTAGGGCATAGCGCAAGGCTTCGAGAACGGAGGACTTGCCGCTACCGCGAATGCCGATGAGCACGTTGAGTTCCGGTGAAAATCGGATTGTCTCGCCATCCAGCATCCCACCCTCAAAGCGGATTTGCCGAATATGTGAATTTGTGCGTTTCGGCACGTTCTTCAAACGCAGACGGTTTTCGTGATCAATCAACGCGAATTTGACCGCTTCAAAAGTAAACGCACCAAGTTTAAGAAAACATCTTTCTCCTGCGCCGATTTCATCAATTTTTTTCGGGTCGCTGCCTTCGACTTCCGCGGGATAGGCTTTGCCAAGCCAGTCTTTTACTTTAGTTCGGCATTTGGCGTCTGGTTTGTCGTGAGTGCTGACTTTTTGAAACCCAAGCGCGCGGTGTTTGAAAAAATCGTCTTGTCCAAGTTCCCGCAATCGCCCGCCATCTAATGCGGTCCACAATCCGCTGGACTGCTCGACGTGGGCAAAAACAAGAAAAAAATCTTTATGGTAGTCTTCGAGCTTTTTGATAGTATTCATTAAGTTCAGAGAACTTCTACCATTTTTACTCTCATAATTCGCGGGAATCTTACCCTCAAACGCCACGTTTAAGAATGGGTTGATGTGATTCTGTCCGTTTTTCAGCCATTCATCGGAGAACACGATAAGCGTGTGGATACCATTCGCGCCATCATTGACAGACAACTCAATGCCGGGTAGCAGGAAGATGTTTTGTTTTTTTGCTGTACTGCTCAATGCCTTGAATTCTTCAAAGTCGAACTTGTTGTGATTTGTGATAATGCCGATGCCGATGTCGGCATTCGCCAATGCGTCCACATAAGAAGAAAAATAAAAATTCTCTTCGCCTGTATAGACAAATTCTTTGTCTGCTTTGGTATGCAGGTGAAAATCCGCGCGACACCACGTCGCGCCATTTTGAAAAGCATCATTTTTCATATGGCATCACCTTTGTCTCAGTAAGATTTCCGCACTACTCATCGCGATGTCCGCGCCTTTCGCACACCTCTTGACCGCTTTGGCTGTCTTGTCGATGAATTTCGTCTTGCGCTCTCGCGCTATAATAACTGCTCAGCCGCGTTGTCGTTCGCATTCCTAAATGTGACCGCCATTACGCTCATGAACGCGTCGCCCGCGATGCCCTATTACGCTACTGCCGACCGTTATATCCTCAAGACGCGCCATTGTTGTGCTTCATTTTATAGTCATGTATGCTTATTTTATGAGATATTATAATATTCCATGCATCAGACGTCCAATTTCCGGACACTTTCGCGATCATGAGATTTTCATACTCACTTATCCAGCAATAGGGAAATCAGCTATATTAACAATTTTTGTCGAGAAGTCACTGATATTGATTTACGTTTTTTCGGGGGTTACACCATTAATAAAAACAATTAAAGTAACTCAAAGAATACAGAATCGCAAACACGTGAGGGGGATATAAAATGCTGAAGGACATGAAAGCGTTGGACGATTTTATCCAGGCCCCCAAGTGGTGGCGAACAGAGATTCCAAGCGAAATAGTTCTGTCAAAAAACGGAGTGGGAGATTTTTTCGGTCTGTTGCGCGAGAGAAAAAGCAAGCCCTTTTTCATTTTGGACAAGGCCCTGGCCAAGCAAGAAAAGTTTGCGCCGATACTGGAACAAGACGGAAAATATCTATTTTTATTCGACGCGACAGCCTCGGAACCAAAAACTAGAGACGTGGATTTTCTGGTGAAAACAATCCGAGATAACGATCTGGATCCCGATGTGATCGTTGGCGTGGGCGGAGGCGGCACCATGGATTTGGCCAAAGCGACCGGCATCTGCTTGAAGAACCCCAAGTCCGCCGCGGAGTATCAAGGTTGGGGTTTCGATATGTTACCGGGGGTCGACGCTTGGGTTATGCCGACTTTGAATGGAACAGGGGCGGAGCTAACGCCCATCGCCGTGCTGAGAGGGCCTGAAAAGAAGCTGGGCATCAACACGCTCCACGTCGCCCCAAAGCTCGCTGTCGTAGATCCTCAATTGTCCGAAGGAGCCAGAAAATTCAACCGATTTTTCACGATGATGGATTGCTACTTCCATCACTACGAGATCAGCCGCAGCAAGACTAGCGAACCCGACGCCATTCAAGACGCCAAGGACGGTCTGGAGCTTTCCCGGAGCGTTCTTTCCCAAGATCTGTCCCAGTACGACCTGGACACGGCCGTCCGCTCCGCGCGAGCTTCCATCCTTGGAAGCAGCAGCACCATCGGAGGCCGGGTCGGGGCCAGTCACGCCATATCTTATGGTCTGAGCAACTCCAGCCCCACATTGCCTCATAGCGTGGCGGTGACGATCTCCATGCTGGGGCTCGTCGATCTTTACAGGGACAGCGGATATGAAGAAACTCTTCGATATCTCCACATCAACAAAATCCCTATTCCCAAAGCCAGAGACTATGGCATCGACACCTTGCAAATCGACAAAATGGTCAAGACGGCCCTGGGTTTGAGTAAACTCTGGTTGAGTCATTTCGGTGGTAAATGGGAGAAAACAGTCACGCAGGATTTTCTGCGCGATATTTACACCAAAATCATCGCCAGCTAGATCAATTTTTCTAAAAAATCAACGGCAATACACTGAAATTCCCTTCTAGACGGGACGAATTTCGGTGTATTCTTAATATCTAGTTGAGTTTGCGCTTACAAACTTTATGCTACAATACTCAAGAGATTGTTTACAAAACATCAAGGAGGTCTTTGTGGTGGGTGTAAAAGTAGTAAGCGTTGCAAAAAGAAGCGGAGTCTTTTTATTCTGTGTGTGTGTGGTGTTTTTGTGGGCGACGCCAAGTTTGGCCGCTATAAATCCCTTTATGGACGTGCCCTTGAATCACTGGTCCTACGACGCGATTGGTCAGTTGGCGGCGCGCGGTGTTTTGTCTGGCTACCCGGATGGCACGTACAAGGGCAGGCAGCCGACAACGCGCTATGAAATGGCGTCCGCTTTGGCCCGCGCCCTTGCCCTCGTCGATCTCACGAAAGCCGAGAAGCGGGATATAGAGACGCTCAAGAGGCTGGTTGTCGAGTTCAAAGACGAGCTGGACGCGTTGGGTGTAAGAATGGACCAACTGGACAAGCGAATTTCGGTGGTGGAGGATCGTTTGGGCGGCTGGCAGATCACCGGGGAACTACGGTTGGACATCGATAGCTGGGATAGCGATCTCGCCAACGGGACGTCTTCTCTGTCGATGGGACGTCTCGAATTTCAACGGTGGTTCGGGGAAGACGAGGGCCTTTTTCTCTTCGCGCGTGTAGACGCAACCGATGATGGAATCACCTATGACAAATTTTACGTTGATGTTCCGTTTTTCTGGGACTCGACGGTGACGGTGGGACGTTTCGACCGAGATTTCGAGGGCGACTATCGTTTCCAAACCGGCGGAGCTACGGATATCGCCAACGAGGCTTGGCTTACTGATCGCACGGTGGACGGCCTCGGCTTCTCCAAATCTTTTGCCTTGGGTTCTGTCAATGCCTACGTGGCGCGCCCGGACGACTTGCCGAGCTGGAACATGGACGAGTCCCTCAGTCTGTGGGAGCTGGCGGCTCTGGCTCAGTTGCAGTTCACGGAGCGATTTGGCTTCGACTTGGGGGTTCAGGCGCTTTTCGGTGATGGTTCCTCGATTGTGCGCCTGGATGATAACACCGAATACGCGGCCAATCACCTGTGGACGATTTTCGGCGGGTTGCGTTTCGACTTCAGCCCCAACATCGCGCTCAGGGGGATTTACTACTATCAGGACAAAGATGCGGAGCAGAGCATCGACGGCGCTGATTGGATGGACCTCGATCTGGACAGCGCCAGCGCGTGGAAGGTCATCGTCGACATCAAACAGGATCTCCTCCAGTTCACGAGTCTGTGGTTGGAATACGGCTACCTGGACGGGGATTTCTTCCTGACCTATAACAACACGGCGCTAACGTTGGCGGATGAGGGCGCGTGGAATACCGTCGACGGCGGCGCGGCTTTTATGGGGTACGACACGAAAATTTGGCGAGTGGGCGCTCTACAGGAGTGGAACGAAAAGTGGCATACTTGGCTCTATGTAGCGGGTCACACGCTGGACAACGTGGGGCCTGCGGCGGCGCCCCGAGACGCCAAAATGACCCAGTGGGGGTTGGGCGTGGAGTATCTTTACAACGAAAACGTCACCTTCGCTTTAGGTTACCTCAACGTGGACTGGAACGACGACGCTGAAACAGTCGGCGGTTACACGGATGACCACATTATCCGGTTCAGGACCGCGGTGACGTTCTAGCTCTGGACTCCATAGCAGTACCAGCTTTTTCCCTAAGACCTAAGAGTGGATGTTCCCACTCTGTGAAAAGAGCAAAAAGCTCTGATTTTTGTGTGGCGTTGAATATTTTACGTTCGGGACTTCTCCGAACAACCGCGTATATCCAGTTTTCAAGATTCAATGCCGCAGGATTTTATCTTTATCCCATGTCGGCGGAAATATTGTAACGCAAGACAGAGCTAAACCGTATCTGCCTTCGTATCTGCCTTCGTATCTGCCTTCGGCGGATGTTCCTTATATCTTCGTCATATCTTCGTCCTGAAGGACGGGGTTTTATGGAACAACGGATGAAAAAAGGCCCCTAGATGGGGCCTTTGATTATTTTATGTTGACTGCCGTCCTGTGTATGTACGGAATTCCGTATCTATCCGTTCTGTTTTTACGAATATAACATATAAATATAATATACTACTAAATATATATACTACGGTTCTGGTACATTTTGAATTTACTTTAATCCCGTAAATGCGAAATAATCTATCTCTTTATAAATCTTTATTTTAACATGGGTTGTTGCGTTTGTCAATAGAAGATTTGAATCCCAAAAATCTTGCCGCCCGTCTCCCGATCTTCCGACGGCGTGGACAGTTATCGGATGAAAAAGAAGCAGGGTCTCATCGATAAATTACTCGGTTTTTTCGAGAAATATTTTGGGTTCAACCTGATGTGCGTTTGCATGTTCTCGACGATACTCGTATAATTCCTACGAAAATAGATTGAGTTCTTGTTTTCATCGCTCATCACTTTACCATGGTCAGTCGGGATGAAATGAGGACGACATGAGGACGGCATCGAGGAGCATGGAGTCTATGGATAAAATGAGAATGTCGGGAGGAATTCCCCTCAAGGGTAAAGTGAAAACACAGGGAGCCAAAAACGCGGCCTTGCCGGTGATGGCTTCCTGTTTACTTTTGAAAGGGCAGAAAATGGTCCTGGACAACGTCCCGAACCTGCAAGACGTAGAGACGATGATAGAATTACTAGCCATTCTGGGCGCCTCGGTGAGTAGGGAAGGAGGTAGGGTGATTTTTGACGTGCCCGAAACCGTTTCCTGGGAAGCCCCTGAGTCTCTGGTGCGTAAGATGAGGGCCTCGTCCCTAGTGTTGGGGCCGCTTCTGGCGCGGTGTGGACGCGCCATCCTGCCCTTGCCCGGAGGTTGTTCGATAGGAAGCCGCCCCATTGACCTTCACTTGAAGGGACTCGTGCAGATGGGCGCCAGAATCGAGATCAAGAACGGGTTCGTTCACGCTCAAGCCGATCATTTGAGAGGGCGACGAATTTATCTAGACTTTCCCTCGGTGGGGGCCACAGAGAACCTGATGATGGCCGCGGTTTTCGCCAAAGGCGAGACGATCGTCGAAAATACCGCCCGCGAGCCGGAAATCGAAAACCTTGCGGCAGTTCTGAGGAGCATGGGCGTCCAGGTCGATACCGAAGGCGTGGGATGTATCCGCGTGAAAGGTGTCTCCAACGTCCACGATTGCTGCGAGCGCGTCATTCCCGACAGGATAGAGGCCTGTACCTACCTCTTGGCCGGCATCATGACGGGAGGAGAGATCACGGTGGAAGACGTGATTCCCGATCACGTGGACGCGCTTCTGGCAAAACTGGAGGAGGCGGGAGCCTCTTTTTCGGTGGGGAAAAACTCTATCGCCGTCCACCCGGTGGGCAAACTCAAACCGGTTTCCCTCAAAACTATGCCCTTTCCTGGGTTCCCGACAGATTTACAACCCCAGATGGTGGCGGCCTTGACGCTATCCAGCGGAGTGAGCTTGGTGGAGGAAAGTGTATTTCAAGCTCGATTTTTATACGCCGCAGAGTTGAACCGCATGGGGGCGGATATCAATATCAAGGGAGATACCGCCGTCATCAAAGGGGTGAGAAACCTGAACGGCGCATTGGTGAGAGCCACGGATCTTCGTGCTGGAGCCGCGCTAATTCTGGCTGGACTGGCGGCCGAGGGCGAGACACGGGTGGAAAACATGGAGCATGTCCTTCGAGGCTATGAAGCCATCGACTTGAAGCTACGGTCCTTGGGGGCTGACGTCACTTTTGAACCGGACGCGCAATGGCAATGACCCACGAAACGGCCGAGCATTCCTGGGAAGCGACAGGGGAAGAATCGCGGGACAAAACAAGAGAAAAAGAGGAAATCGCCCTGCCAGACCTTTCCAACATTGAGGTCTTGGCCTTTGTGGGCGCCGCAGGTACGGGGAAAAGCCAAAGAGCCTCTCAGGTAGCCCGTCAGTACGGGATTGATTTCGTGATTGATGATGGTTTGCTCGTGGCTAAGGGACAGATCATGGCTGGGAAAAGCGCCAAATCAGAGAAAAACCTGGTGCGAGCCATTCGCCGGGCGCTATTCGAGTATCCACCCCACCGACTTGAAGTCGTTACTTTTTTGGCCTCCCACGCGCCCTGTAAGGTCATGGTCATCGCCACATCGAAACCCATGATGGAGAAGATTTTGAGTAAACTGGGCTTATCGTCCCCACAAAAGATCATCGATATCATGGAGGTAGCCTCCCGGGAGGAAATCGACAACGCCCTGAAAGAACGACGCGAAAAAAAACAGCACGTGGTCCCCGTCTCCCGTACTCAGATACAGAGGAATTTCGCCGGAAAACTCGTTAGTCAGTTGAAAGACCTTTTCAAGAGCAAGGATAGGCAGGACGAAACCCGCACAGTGGTTAAACCTCCCTTCAGTTTCGACGGTCGGGTGACGATCGAGAAAGAAGCCATCTTGGCCATGATTCGGCGTTTGTTGGTTATGGGAGACCATGTTCATCAGGTACACGAACTCACTCTGATTTCGGAGGGAGACGTTTTGAACATCAACTTGGTAGTGGATATCAAGCTCGGAGATAAAAACGCGCTCTATTTGGCCCGCCTTTTACAGAAAAAACTCAGCGTTGGGTTGAGTTTTTTCACGGGAATGGAGGTCAAAAAAGTCAATATACGCGTCAACGAGATTCTTTTATAATACCTCAAATATAATACCTCAAAATAGAACGGACGGAGAAATTGAGTGAAGACAGACAAAGTAGATAAATCGGTGGAAGATAAAATCAAAAACAGGTGCTCCGCCGCGTGGGCTACATTGAGAGAGCGGGTTCAAGCCTGCGACAAGTGCGGTCTGTGTCAAACGCGCGCTAATGTCGTCTTCGGCCAGGGGTTCGTCAATACCTCTTTGGTATTCGTGGGAGAGGGGCCCGGCGAGGACGAAGACATGCAAGGCCTGGCCTTTGTGGGCAGAGCGGGGCAACTTTTGACCCGGATCCTCTCGGCGGGTGGAATCTCCCGTGAAGACGTCTTCATCACCAACGTGGTGAAGTGCCGTCCACCCAACAACCGCACCCCCCTTCCAGAGGAAATGATGCGGTGCGGCGATTTCCTGGAGGCTCAACTTTTGCTGCTGCGCCCCAAAATTCTCGTCTGCCTTGGAGCTACGGCTACCAAGTGGATACTGAAGACGACTGAGGGGATTAGCGCTCTCCGAGGGCGCTGGGTCAAGTGGCGGGGACTGGATGTTTTTCCCATGTTTCACCCCAGTTACCTTCTGCGCGACGACTCCCGCAGGAAAGGAAGCCCCAAAGAGCTGACGTGGCAGGATATCCAAGTCCTAAAAGAGAGATTTGATCAATGTAATTTGATCAATGTAAAGGGAGCGGATCATGACGGGTTATAGCCGGAATCTCGTTCAGCGAATTCTCAGTGGGCTGGTGATCATGGGGGGGGTCTTGGGCGGAATCTACCAGGGCGGGTGGATGTGGATTCTGGTGGTGGCGGTGCTCGCGTTGTTGTCCTTGGTGGAATATTACCGGCTGCTGTCGACCCAAATTCGCCTTTCCCGAGGAATCGGCTACATCTCCGCGCTGGCCGTGATCCTTTCTTCGACCGAGGGGGTGCGGCCAGTGTCTATCGCTTTGATTCTCTCTCTGACAGTTTACGCGATCCTGATGGCGGAGATTGTTCGCCGCCAGATGTGGGGAACCAGTTTTGCCGTCTGGAACACCGGAGGAACGCTTTCGGGCATTTTGTTTATCGTCGTGCCGTGGACCTGCCTGATCTTATTGCACAACATGCCCACGGGACGCCTTTTACTCGTTTCCCTCTTCGCCTGTACTTGGAGCTGTGACGTGATGGCCTACCTGGTGGGCTCCATGTGGGGAAGAAGCCACTTGTGCGAAAACATCAGCCCTCACAAAACTTGGGAGGGTTTCATCGGCGGCATTTTGGGAAGCGTCCTGATGATCGCTTTCATCATCTTCATCCAGCAACAGCCGCCTTTTCCCCTCTTCTGGATCGGCTTTACCTGTAGCTTCGCCGGTCAGTTGGGAGATCTGGCCGAATCTTTGATCAAACGGGAAACGGGCGTAAAGGATACCGGCAAGCTGATTCCCGGACATGGAGGCGTTCTTGATCGCTTCGATAGCATTTTGATCAATGGTCTTTTGACGTACCTCCTTTTTGGGGTCATTCTGATATGAAAGCGGACGTGGAAAAACGAAAGCGCGTAGCGGTCGTCGGCGCGACCGGCAGCGTGGGATCGTCAGTCTTGGATGTCTGTCGGGGTCACAGGGATCGGCTAGAGGTCGTCGCCTTGGCCGCGGGGCAAAACGTGGAGAAATTGGCTTCCCTGGCAGCGGAGTTCGAAACCTCGAAGCTCTGCCTTGCCACGGAGGAAGCGGCTGAGAAAGTGACTACCGCTCTGTTTCCGAAAATCCCCCAAGGACAGATTCTTTCCGGAGCCCAGGGCCTGAAAGAACTGTCCCAGGACCCCGATATCGATCACGTGGTCTTCGCTTCGTCAGGAACAGCGGCCATTGAGGCCCTTCAGGTCGCGTTGAGGGAGGGCAAGGACATCTCCCTGGCGAACAAAGAAAGCGTCGTCGTGGCTGGGACGTGGGTTATGCCTTTAGTGCGCCGTCGTGATCAGCTTCGCCCCCTGGACAGTGAACACAACGCCATATGGCAGTGTCTTCAGGGAGAAAAAGAAAAACCGTATAAAATTTACCTCACGGCTTCAGGAGGACCTTTTCGCGAGCGAAGCCTCGAAGAACTGAAAAATGTCACGCCGGAGGAGGCGCTGAAGCATCCCGTGTGGAACATGGGGGCGAAGATCACCGTCGATAGCGCCACTTTGATGAATAAAGGCATCGAGCTGATCGAGGCAATGTTTTTGTTTGCTCTTGATCCTGACCAGGTGGAGGCGTTAATCTCTCCGGGGTCTTTCGCGCACGGGCTGGTGGAGTTCGAGGACGGTTTTGTCAAGATACTAGCGGGCGATCCTGACATGAGGCTTCCCGCGGCTTCTTGCCTCTTTTGGCCGGAGCGTTTGCCGCCCCGGCGCGGTTACCCTCGCTCAGAGCTGTCCGGCAAAGGGCTTTCTTTCAACTTGGCGGACGAAAAACGTTTTCCCGCGTTGCGGGTGGCAAAAGAGGCGTTGGCGAAGGGCGGCGCTTATCCAGCTCTCCTGGTAGGGGCCGACGAAGTGGCGGTGGATCGTTTCCTGAACAAGGACATCCCTTTCACGGCTATTGCCGAGGTTGTGGAGGAGACAATGGGTTCTTACCCCGGTTCAGCGCCTCGCTCTCTGGATGAGGCATTGGAGATTTTGGAGTGGGGACGGGGGCGTTGCGCCTCCATATGCGATAAGGTAAGTAACTACACAGCTTAAGGTAAAGTAAAAGGCAAAAAAGGAGATAAAAGTTATGATGAGTTTTATTTCGTTTGTGATCGTCATCGGAATTTGTGTTCTCGTTCACGAGTACGGGCATTACATAACGGCGCGGCTGTTGGGCGTCCAGGTCCATGAGTTCGCTTTTGGCATGGGGCCGGTGATCAAACAGGTGCGCCAACAAAAAGAAGCCCAGATGTTGTGGTCGTGGCGCCTTTTCCCGGTGGGAGGCTTTTGCCGCTTGGCCGGAATGGGAGAGGAAGCTGGCGACGAAACGGTGCTTCCTGGCAAAGGTTTCAATGAGCAGTTCGCTTGGAAACGTTTTTTCGTTCTGTTGAATGGGTCCCTCAGTAATATCGTTCTGGCCCTCCTTCTGACGGCGTTCTTCTTGTACGGCCACGGCGTCCTCAACATGAACGACACGAAGATCGGTACGCTGATGGAGGGATTCCCCGCCCAACAGGCCGGTTTTCAGGTGGGTGACCGCATCGTGGAGGTTAACGGACAGCCCGTTTCCGAGTGGCGCGAAATGTCCGATAGCCTTCGGGAGGCGGCGCGTCGGGGCGAGGTGATTTTCACGGTGGAGAGGAAAGCCCAAAGGCTGGAGATCAAAACCGACATTCCGTTTAATAGAGAACACGGGAACCCCATGTTGGGTATCACACCGGCTGTTGCTCGTTACACCGCTCTGGAAGCCGTGCGAAACGCCGCCGGCTACACTTGTGAGATGACCCTGTTGATGCTCTCTGGAATATGGGACTGGATTGCCCAGAAGCAAGAGGTGGACGTGACCGGCCCCATCGGGATCGCGTCAATGTCGGGCAAGGCCATGCGTGAGGGAGCCTGGAGCTTCATCACGTTTCTGGCCCTCATTAGCTTGAACCTGGGGCTTCTGAATCTCTTTCCCTTCCCTGCGCTGGATGGTGGGCGAATCATTTTTGTGCTTCTGGAGATGTTCCTTCACCGTCGCCTGCCGGAAAAAGTGGAGAACTGGATCCACACCGCGGGGTTCGTTTTCCTGATTTCATTGATGCTTTTCGTGACCTGGCAAGACATCTATAAACTTTTCTTCGCGGAATGAAGCGGAATGAAACGACAGGTAAAAATCGGGGCTCTTACCATTGGCGGTGGGTCCCCTGTTCGTGTGGAGAGTATGCTCAAAGCGCCGCTGTCTTCGAGGGAAAAGTGCCTCGAACAGTGTGAACGTCTTCTAAGCGAGGGGTGCGAATTGGCGCGAGTGGCTCTACCTGAAGCAGAGCTGACGGATTCCTTGGCCTGGCTTGCCCGGCATACGTCTTTGCCCCTGATGGCCGACATTCATTTTGACCCTGAGATCGCCGTGGCTGCCATAAGGGGGGGATGCTCCAGTATACGTATCAATCCCGGCAACATGCCGCTGCGTAAACTGACCGAAATGATCTGCGTAGCTAAAGATCTGGGAGTCGTCATCCGCATCGGGGCTAACGGGGGCTCTCTTTCGGCCCGCCACTGGAAGACCTCAGAAAGCAGTGCCTCTGGGGGTGACGCCCCTAAAGGTGATCGCGCCCAAGCGCTTTTTAGGGCGGTCAAAGAGCAGGCGGAATTGCTTTTGGAGCACGATTTTCAAGACATTGTCCTGTCCGCCAAAAGCTCGTCCGTGAGGGATACGGTGAGGGCCAATGTTTTCATTGCCCACGCTTACCCGGACCTGCCGTTACACATCGGAGTCACCGAGGCGGGGCCCGGCGACTCCGGCATCGTCAAAAGCACCGCGGGCATAGGGATCCTTCTGGGGCAGGGGATAGGAGACACCCTGCGCGTCTCTCTGACGGATGAGCCGGAGCGGGAGGTTCGCGTCGGCTACGAAATTTTGAAGGCTCTGGGGCTGCGCTCGCGCGGTGTCAATCTGATCTCGTGCCCGACCTGCGGACGTCGGAGGGCTGACGTGGCGAGCTTGGTGAAGTTGATTGAGCCCATGCTTCCCGGACTCCTGGACGGAATGACGGTAGCCGTCATGGGGTGTGAGGTCAACGGCCCCAAGGAGGCGAAAGAAGCACATTTAGGTATCGCAGGCACGCCCGTGGGTGCCGTGCTTTTCAAAGAAGGAACTGTGTTGGGAGAGTACCCTTTCGAGGACTTGCCCAAGGTTTTACCCTCTTTTTTCGGCGGTGAAAAATAGGAGCAGTGGAAAACTAGGAAAGGAAATTCGCTCCTCACCTACCCGATTCTTTTAGCATACTAATACCTACTCATAGCTAGTAGATACGTTTCGCATAGTATTCCGAAGACCATATGATCTAAGGAAAAGCTGAATCTCGCAAAGTTTATCCAAAAGTTTATCCAAAAGTTTATCCAAAGGATAAACGCTTTTTAATTATCGATATAACCTTGGTTTTCGGTTTTAATATCGATGTTTTCGTTGAATATTTTACGTTCGGAACTTCTCC
>JAIRYN010000046.1 GCA_031267575.1 Synergistaceae bacterium
GCTTCTGGCTTCTGGCTTCTGGCTTCTGGCTTCTGGCTTCTGGCTTCTGGCTTCTGGCTTCTGGCTTCTGGCTTATTATACGAGATATTAGATAAAAAAACATCCGCAAAAAACATGACGTTTAACCTACCCTTACTCCATAATTTTACTGATTCAGATGATAACATTTTCCTGCTCTTTAGTCTAGTACCTCGACTTTGGCACAGGGCAAACAGCATTTACTTTCAAGCTTCGATTTGTAGCCGCGCGCAGAAATATAGAACACCCTTTATCCGCGCGTCAGGAACCTCTTTTAGCTCACAAAAATGATCTTTAATAAAGTGCTCAAACCACTTGAAACCGAAATGTACCAGCCTATCCTTGTGAGCGATAATCAGCAGGCGGATTTGCTGTTTTGCTACGCCTTCTATCAGTTGAAGAAATTTTAGGCGCTTAAAATTTAGACCACCATCAACTTCGCAAATAAACTCGGCATCTCGTAGCCTCAATTCGCTGCAAGATTGCTCAATAAGCGCGAAAGAAGGTTGAATTATTCAATAATTATTCAATAATTGTTCAGTAATTGTTCAATAATTGTTTGCTGGTTTCTTAAGTCGGGTTTCTGAGCTTGGTTAGAAACCCGACAATACGCAACAACTCTGACACGAGAATCCTCAGACTTCAAGCACAGAAAATCTTTTTATTGGTTCTTGGTATAAATCCTCCGATTTGTTTTACTTCGTGAAGTGGGTTTTAATTTATCCTCCCTGTCCCACTGCTGTAAAGTTTTTACTTTGACGCCAAGAAATTCTGCCGCTTGCCTCGAACTATAGACCTTATCAATAACATGATATTACATCTTATATCCTAATTAGAAACTAGAAGTGATCTCCTAAAGCACATTATACGGCAACGGGGGCAGGAAGTGTTTTTACTTTTGAAAAATCACCCCTTACAGCTCCTTCAAGCACAGATCCCATGTATTCATCCACTTGATCAATCGACATGGGAACGGGCATATTTTGAAGTTTCATCTTGAGTTGAGGATCTTTGGCAGCCGTAAGAGCGCGTGTTATATGCTCCGGAGTAAATTTGGGAAATTCTCCAAGTGTCGTTTCCGCGTCGATGGAGCGAGCAAAGGCCATCATTCCCTTCGCGACGGCAATGGCCAAATCGCGCTCCCCCAAAGCCGCGTAATTGGATTGCGTATACCCCGCGGCGGCATAGGCGGATCCTATAACCTTCAAATGTTTTTCGATGGACTTCGCGAAAAGAACGGCATAGTAAGGATTCATTATGCCGCAGGCCCGACCATGTGAGGTGACGTCCACCAAGGAGAAGCTGGTGAGGTGCGCCCCATTGGTGCCGCCGATCATGATGGCATATCCTCCGAGGTCAGTAGCGAGCCCCAGCGCCTCACGAGCCTCTAGGTCGTTCGGGTCATTTACGGCGCGTTTTGTGTAGTTCAACACAAGGCACAGCACTGTCTCGGTAATGTCTTTGCAAAGTTCGTACTGGTCGGCGGTAGCGCCATAAAAGACCTCGATAGCGTGAGCCACAGCGTCTAACGCGCCATCGACAGTAAGGGACGTAGGCATACTCGTCGTCACGGCATAATCAAAAATGGAGTGGAACGGGATGATGGCGTCATCCACAACCAACTTCTTTTGTCCCGCGACAGGGTCCGTGATGTTCGAATACTTTGTGAGGTGCGCTCCACTACTGGCGGAGGTCTCCACCGCGATGTGGGGGATTTGCTTCTTGCCCGTGCGTTTTAGAGCTTCGGAAACAACTCCCGTACCAAACCAGTTGTCGATCTCAGGAGATTCCGTGCCCAACGCGGAGAGAAAGGTCGCCGCCTTCACGGCGTCGATGCCGCTGCCTCCACCAATAGAGACCACACAATCAGGTTGGAAGTGCAGCAAGTAGGATTCCAAACGATAAACGTCCTCACGAGGCGCGTTAGGCTTGGCTCCCTCTACGCAACGATCAGGTACTGGTTCGAGGCCGTTGCTTTTTAACGAGTCGATAACTTTGTCCACAATAAGTTTTGACGTCTTCGTATCTCCGATGATGGTTACCTTTTTACCTTGCTTTCGAGCGATTTCCCCGACTTGATCCAAAACCCCAAGACCGAAAGTGTAGCTATCACCCTTAAATTTTTTCAGAAGTTCCGCCGCGTGTTCCTTTACCTTAGAATCCCACATTTTCAAAATCCTCCCAACTTGAAATTAATGTCAAACAGAAACGTTTGGAAAACTTTCTTGGAAAATTTTCTTGGAAAACTTTCATTGTAGTTTAGCCTGTAGTTTAGCCTTTAATCTCCGAAATATCGGAAAGGCCGAAAGGTTCTTCCCCTTCTCGCCGCCAGCCCATTTGAAACGATATTTGTTCCGCCGCGCTCAAGAGATGCGGCAGGTGAAGAAAGATATGCCTGTCCGTCATTCTCACAACGGGGCCGCTGACGCTGAGGCCCGCTTTGATTTTCCCCGTATAATCGCGCAGAGGAACCGCTATGCAACGCGCACCATCCTCGCATTCCTCATTGTCGAAAGCGTATCCGGCCTTTTTTATATTGTTTAATTCCGCTTTCAAGGCGTTCGGATCGATAATCGTGTGCTGTGTATACCCCGTCAGTCCTTTGATGGCGATCAACCGCTCCAGCGCCATTGGGGAATAATCGGTCAAGAAGAGCTTTCCCACGCCAGTACAATGCAACGGCGCCACGTTTCCGATTCTTTGCGTACTCATCAGCATTTTGTTCGGGCCTTTTTCTACTTCTATATAGATAACCGTCATATCGCGTTCTATCGCGAGGTTGCACGATTCGGAGAATGTTTGGGAAACGTTGCGGAGGAAAGGCCGAGTGAGGCTGCGCAGATCAAAGAACGCGCTGACGTTCTGCGCCAGCGAGCATAATTTGAAGGTGAGACGATATCGGCCCGTTTCAGTGTCTTGGTCGACGTACTGACGTTTCTGCAGGGCTTTTAAAAAACGCAACGCTGTACTCGCGTTCATCTCACACAAGCGAGCAATATCTTGTAAGCGCAACGGCTCTGATTGTGTCGTCATTGTCTCCAATAGCGACAGCAACTTATCTGACGACTGATTGACACGGGTAGGCATGGCGTTTTGCAAATCTTCCAAATCACGATCTCCATTTCATTAAATTTTTTAGTAAGTATAGCATATATTTTATCTATTGAAACAAAATAAATTTCTTTTTAGGAAATATCATAATTATCTTGCATCTGAAAGGTAAAAAGAGTATTCTTAAATGGATATCTTGGAAATATAAATTTTATTAATTGAAATGTGGTGATGTTTTATGAAGGTAGCGGAAATTATTGTTAAAATATGGGAAAAGGAAGGCATCGATACGGTTTATGGCATTCCAGGAGCGGGTATCAACGGTGTTTATAAGTACTTGGAGCAGTCCAAGATAAGGCATTTCTGCCATCGCCACGAGGAGGCCTGTGTTCACGCGGCGGGTGGACATTTCCGCGCCAGCGGAAAGCTAGCGGTTGCTATGTGTACTTCCGGGCCAGGGGCCACTAATTTCGTTACCGGTATTTACACTTGCAATATCGACAGCATTCCCGTTATCGCCGTGACAGGGCAGGCCGTTACGGCTCAGTTGGGCAAGGACGCGTTTCAGTGTGTTGATATCGCGAAAATATGTGAGCCTGTGGCAAAAAAAACCTACTGTGTCACCGATCCTCAAAAAGTTCTAGAGGTTTTTGCGGATGCTTTTAGGGTCGCGCGGGAAGGTAAGCCCGGTCCTGTGGTTATCGACCTACCATTAGACGTGCAAAACGCCGACATTGACTTCGATACTGTCGCATACACTCCCCAGACTTTCAACAACCCCGCTCCAAACGCTGAGGCCGTCGCTGAGGCCATCGATATGATCGCTGAAGCAAAAAATCCATTGCTCCTCATTGGCGGCGGCGTGCTGCTCGCCGGAGCGGAGAAAGAGTGCTTGACATTAGCGGAAACACTGAACATGCCGGTCATTACGACCTATATGGCTAAGGGCGCCATACCCATCAGGCATCCTCTGAACGCCGGGCATTGTGGTATTCAGGTGGGGCAACCGATCGGCAATAGGGTTTTTCTCGACTCCGACCTCGTGCTGGGTATTGGTTGCCGTTTTACGGACCGCCACACGGGAGCGATTGAAGTATACCGCGGTAAACGAAAGTTTATCCATATCAACGTCGAACAGAGCGAGATCGGGAAAATCTTCCAGCCAGATTTAGGTATCGTGGCGGACTCAAAAAAGGCTGTTGAGGCGCTTTTGATCGAAGCGCGAAAGAAGGGTAAAAAGAGTTCTCACGTGGATGTCGCGAAGCTGCCGGAGATGAGAAAAGAATTAGCTCGTAAAGTCGATTACGATGCCAAACCCATCAATCCTCATCGAGTTTTCGCGGAGTTAAATAAATTTTTCAACAGCGAAACCTTGTTCACAACGGGATGCGGTATTACACAAATCTGGTCGGGACAATTGCAGGATATCGATAAGCCGCGTCACTATCTGCCATCCGGCGGCGCGGGATGTCTGGGTTACGATATTCCGGCGGCGTTCGGGGCGTCGGTAGCGACGGGCAAGCGGAGCGTGGCGGTAATGGGAGATTTTGGCTTTACGTTCCATGTTCAAGAGCTCGCGGTTTGCGCGGCAAACAAAGTGCCTGTGATCGTGGTTATTGTAAACAATGCCTATTTAGGGCTGATACGTCAGAACCAGAAATATGCCTATGGGTATGAATGCGACGTGGCAATGTCGGAAAACCAAGGGATGATTGACTATGTGAAGGTGGCGGAAGGTTTTGCTTGCTATGGTGAGCGCGTATTTGACGCGGACAAGATATCGGAGGCGCTCGAACGGGCGGTAAAAAGCGGCAAGCCTGCCGTTATCGACATTGTCTGCGACCCGAAAATCGATTGCTCGATGGGAACGACCCTCGACAACGTGAAGGAATTTGTATATTGACTAATAGCCTGTAAAGTTTAAAACAGTAATAAAATACAGTCCTAAATAGTAAAGTATGAATCAGTGCAGTTTTGAACCGGGAATAGAAAGTTGGAGAATGACGAACTCGAATAGGGAGAGCGCGATGTCGTCCGCTCTCCCTACAAATCTCTCCATAAATCTCCCCACAAATTCAAATCCAGACGCGCTCTTTTCATAGCCTTTTCATAGCCTCGTTCATGTCATCTTGATGTCATTTTGACTCTCTGGGGTTAGGCCAATGAACTAGATGAGATGAGAAGACGAATCTTGTTTCAGAAGTTATTGACACCCATAAGGAAAAGAAACAGGTTCCTTTTCCTTTAGTTCTGGCTTTGACTCTGGCTTTGGCTCTGGCTTTAGCTTTAGCTTTAGCTTTGGAGGATTTTCTCTCTTCATTCGGTCGATCTCTTCCAGGTTTTTGATGGGATTCACAATGAATTCACAATGAATTCACAATAAATTTATAATGGATTTACAATGAGCGTAGGGAGGTCTTCTTTCTCGCCAAATTTCTCGCCAGACCTAAACCACCACGCGTCTCTTGTGGGGTTCTTTTTTCATCGCCATTTTCCAGTTGCATTTCCATTTCCTCTTGTTGCCGCTCCATCTCTATTTCTTTTTCTTTTTTTCGCTTATCGCGGCATTCTTGCTCTTCCGTCATACGAGCAAGGACATCCGCGTCGTACTGGCTTGACGTCTCCTTTAACGTGATCATGGCGTATGCTACTCGCTCTAAGTGCTCTTGCAGGTCCTCCTCCGTGGCAGTGCCTTTTTCGCTAGTCGCTAGCCACGCGTCCCATTCTTCCAGAATCTGATACACGCTTTCCAGCAGCGGCTTCAGACTCTCACGGTCCTTATACAGTCGCTGACTTGCCGACGCCAGCCTCCCGACGCAGGGTAACATCTGTTGAACGGTCTCTACATAGGTGGTCAGGGCGTCCTCACCCGGCAAATGTTTCATATTGTTGATGATATACCGTAACCCTCTCTTTCCTCCTTGGCTAGGATCCTCTTCCTGCTGTTGTTCCAGTCGCTGTAAGACCAAGCCCAAGGGCATTTTATTCAATGATCTTCCCATCGATTTCCCTCCAACCATCGATTTCCCTCCAAACTCCCTGAACGCGAACGTTTACAAAAGATCGAGCCTCTCCATTTTGCCTCTCCATTGAGCCCCTCCATCGAGCCTCTCCAAGGAAGGTTAGAAACGCACAGCCGCGCGTCTCTAACCTCTTACTCATTACTAAACCTTTTACTAATTACTAAACCTTTCCCTATGCCCACACGTCCACCCGGTCATCGAGCTTTTCCTTCATGGCCTGGATGAGCTTGATTATCTCGTCCGCCGGGACCTTGCGCACCACCCGACCATCACGAGCGTCAATCACCTGAAGCTGAACTACGCCCGCCTCTTTCAGAACCTCATACTTCAGCTCCCGATCAAAGACGGACAACAATTCCGCCGCCCGCTCCGTCAAATCCGCCACCGTTTCCCGGTTCAAAACTGCCTCGCTCTCGGATTCGGTAGCTTTCATCATGTCCAAGGGCAAAGGTGCCTCGGCCTTGTTCGGCGCGGTCACAGTCTTAAATCCTGGCGGGACTTCGCTGCGGGGCTTCTCGAAAGGCGTCGTTTCCCGCGATAACAGTTTGACTTCCATGACTTTACCTTTTAATCGAGGACCGGGGAGCGGAATTTAAGCAATCCCCCCGGCGCCTCTACTGATTCCGATGAAAAGCCTAACGCAACAGGCTCAGAACGTTCTGCGGCAGGGAGTTGGACTGAGCCAGCATACTGGTACCGGCCTGGAGCATGATTTGAAGTTTGGTGAAGTTCATCATTTCTTTTGCCATGTCGGTGTCCCTAATCCGGCTTTCGGCCGCCGTCAGGTTCTCACCCGCCACCGTCAGGTTGGTGATAGTGTGCTCCAGACGGTTCTGGTACGCGCCCAGCTTCGCCCTCTGAGTCGAGACTTTGTCGATAGCGCTGTCGATGATGGTGATGGAGCGGGCCGCCGATGTACGGTCGGTCACGAGAACGGTGTTCAAGCCCAAAGCGTCGGAACGCATGTCGCCGATGTTGATGCCCATATCCTCGCCCTCGTTGGCGCCGATCTGGAACACCGTCGTGTTGTCCGCGAGGTGAAGGAAAGTGGTCGAAGTCGTGGGATCGGAAAACGTGAAGGTCCCTTTTGCGTCATCCCACGAGGCCTCCCCAAAACCGGAATTTAAGGCAAATTCCACGTCCACGTTAGCGTTGAGTTTGCCGATCAGGCGATTACCCGTAATACGCTCATTCTCTAAGACAGTTGCGCCGGAGTGCGCGTCAGTGATCGTGACAGTATAATCGGTTTCCTTAGATTGTTGGATGACGTTTAGAGAGAACGCATTGATGAGTTCCTCGTCGCCGGCGAAACTGATCTTGCCGGACGCGCCTGGCAGAGCGGAACGGATAACAATGGTGCCTGGAGTGCTTTCAAGACTGCCACCTCCTATGGCCGCGCCCGTATAGTTCACAAACTTGGAGGTCAGCCCTCCAACGTACTCTCCCTGCCCCAGCCCCTTGACAATCGCCTCGTTGAGTTTGTCCGCCACGTCATTCAACGTATCGTTGGCGTAAAGCGTGATCGTTGTCGATCTGCCGTCGCCCTGTGTCAACGTGATCGTCTGTGGGTCGACGAGCATGAAGCGGCCTTGCGCGTCCCAGAATTTTTCGAGGTCATAGAGCTTGTCGGTTCCGGACGCGACACTCCCCACCTTGGCGGTCGAGAACACGGCCAAGTCCTCATCCACAGTGGTATACGTATCCTTGTTGGCAAGCGCTAATGCCTCACCAGCACCAC